>NZ_JBEBKJ010000057.1:0-23698 GCF_040079455.1 Methyloglobulus sp.
TTCACTGACAAAATGAGAATACGTTCCATTTCCACCAATGAAATCCCAAAAGTCGTTACCTATTAGCACACAAGGATCGTCGCACATATTAAACCAACGCATTGGAAACGCCCATTTGTAATCTCTTTTGCTAGTGCCGTAGGGATTATATGGAAGTGCATAATATGCTCCGTCCACTGGAACAGGCTCCATACTAAGCAATTTGAACATTTTTTCTTTGCTAACCTTGGTTTGGTCGCTGTTTGGTAACGGCCCTTTCAATTCGAAGGCATAACGCTTGCCGGTTGTCAGGTTGCGAACATAAATATCGCAAATAACAGAAACAGGTATTGGGTTTCCGTGACCTGCATTGATGTACAACAATTCATCCAGCCAATTTGGGAGAATTTTATTTTGCCCCTTCTGGTTATGTTCTAACCTGTTCAAGACCTCTTGAATTCTCCGTAGCCGTTCTTCGCCGACATTGCCCGTGATGGAATGCCCCATCACACATTCACCGTGTTCTACTTTTGCAACGACTTGGGCAAGTTTTTCCCACACTCCACCGAACGGGGTAACGAAACGCCTCTCAAAATGAGACCCTTTAAAAATTTCATCAGGGACTAAAGCTGCATACAGCGGTTTCTGGGAATGATGCGTTTCTTTGATGAAAGGATCTTCAATGAGGACTTTTTTCATCACTCGGCTCATCATCGTATCAATGACTTGTTTAATGGCCTCTGCAACCTTGTCTTTATCTTTCATTTGTACGTGTTTTCCTCTTGCGTCAATAGCGCCGATGTTTCAACAAACCACACACGTTGGGTCACGCCACATACCAGCGTATAAGGTATGGTATCTGCACACTCGGCGATTTCTTCAACCGCCAGTCCATCACCCCACAAGGTAACCTTATCACCTGGCTTTGCGTCAGGTTGCGTTGTCAAGTCTACCGTGATCATATCCATTGACACCCTACCTATCAGTGGAACGCGCTGACCATTAAGTAATACAGGCGTACCTTGCTTGGCATGTCTTGGATAGCCGTCACCGTAGCCGATTGCCACCACACCAAGTGTTGTTGTCTTGTCACAAACCCAGCTATTTCCATAGCCTACCGACTCGCCTTTTTCAACTGGTTTTACCGCGATCAACTTGGAATGTAGGCTCATGACTGGCTCTAAACCTAACTTTGACGCAGTCGAATCAGGAAAAGGCGAAATGCCATAGAGCATTATCCCGGGACGCACCCAATCGCTGATGGCATCCTGCCAAGCTAAAATACCCGCCGAATTTGCGATGCTACGCTCGCCTTCGAATACCGCTGCCACATCATTAAACAGCTTGATTTGCTGTGTTGTAAAAGCATTGGTTTTATCATCGGCGCTTGCCAGATGAGTGATGAGATTGATAGGTTTTTTGATAATCTCACATTGCTTGAGCCTTTGGTGAACTAAACTTACATCTTTTGTCTTAAAACCCAGCCGATTCATGCCCGTATCAATTTTTAACCATATAGCTAGTGATTCTTGCCCTTGCCAACTTTCGATAAGCTCCAATTGGGGGTAAGAATGGGCGATGGCTTCTAATTGATAATCTATAAGGCACTGTAACTCTTCGGCATGGGTAAAGCCCTGCAATACGGCAATCCTATTTGTAATTCCCGCTTTACGCAAACGCACACCCTCATCAACGCGAGCAACGGCGAAGGCATCAGCACCATCAAAAGCTTCCGCCATACGTAGCAAACCATGCCCGTAAGCATTAGCCTTAATAACCGCCATAACTTTTGCCTGCGGCACACAACTACGCACCTTTAGGAGATTATGTCGGGCTGCATCCAGGTTAATCTCGGCATAAGCGGCTGGCCTTATCAAATGATGTCCCTATGGTTATTCATAATCCCCAGTACTATAGGAATTTCCCGCATAATTCTCAAATCGGGTGTATTGCCCCAGGAAGGTTAAGCGCACGGTTCCTAATGGGCCATTACGTTGTTTGCCGACAATGATTTCGGCAATGCCTTTATCAGGGCTGTCCTCATTGTAAACTTCATCGCGGTAGACAAACACGATCAAATCCGCGTCCTGCTCAATCGCGCCAGATTCACGCAAATCAGACATCATAGGTCGCTTATTGGGGCGCTGCTCAAGATTTCGATTCAACTGAGACAAGGCCACGACCGGTACATTCAGCTCCTTGGCTAATGCTTTCAAACCCCTTGATATATCAGAAATTTGTTGCACTCGGTTGTCGCCGCTGCTAGGCGATTGCATAAGCTGTAAATAATCCAGGACAATCAAGCCCAATTGCCCGTGTTCTCGCGTTAAGCGTCTTGCTCTTGAGCGTACTTCCGTTGGTGTTAATGCAGGTGTGTCGTCTATGAACAGTTTGGTTTCACCCAACAAACTGATAGCTGAAGTCAACCTAGGCCACTCGTGGTCTTCAAGCTTCCCTGTCCTCACTTTATGCTGGTCGATACGTCCCAACGATGACATCATCCGCATTGCCAGAGCATCGCCCGGCATTTCCATACTAAACACAGCAACAGGTTTACCACCTTGAATAGCGATATTTTCCGCCATGTTCATTGCAATTGCAGTTTTCCCCATAGAAGGTCGACCTGCCACGATAATCAAATCGGCAGGTTGTAAACCTGATGTTAATTCATCCAGATCTGTAAATCCGGTCGCCGCTCCGGTGATATTGCTGCCCTGTTCAAACAGCATTTCAATCTTATCTACCGCTCTAGCCAGTAACGATTTAATTCCGATAAAACCGCCCTGCCCGCGTTGGCGTTGTTCGGCAATTTTAAATACCTCGCGTTCTGCGTTTTCTAAAAGATCAGCGGTATCGCGGCCTTCGGTATTGAAAGCTGAATCTGATATTTCTGTGCCGACATGAATCAATTGCCGCAGTACCGACCTATCACGAACGATATTGGCATAGTTGACGATATTAGCAGCACTTGGCGTATCTTTTGCCAACATGCCCAAATAAGACAAGCCACCGACAGCTTCCAGTTCGCTTGTTGCTTCCAGGGTTTCTGATATGGTAATCACGTCGAATGGAATCTGTTGATCCGCCAGTTTTTCTATCGTGCGAAAAATCAATTGGTGATCCCTACGATAAAAGTCGGTTTCAACCACCTTATCGGAGACAGAATCCCAAGTTTGATTATCCAACATCAGGCCGCCCAACACTGCCTGCTCGGCTTGAATGGAATTGGGCGGAATCTTCAAGGATTCGTAAGCATAATCACGGTCTAACGCAAAATTTTCTGACATGGTATTGTAATTAAATTTTTTTCTTGAGGTAGTGGATAACAAATTGGCCTATGCGTTTCATTCTATCATTGTAGGGGCAATCCCTTGTGATCTTGCCCCGTTCTAGCGGACACTTGGCTAAGAGAGTAATCTCTAAAACCGAGGTATATGATGACAACCAAAAGCAATGTGATTGACGTATTGACCCTAAAATCGCATAGTTCTGTCGGCTGATTTCCTAGAAGTTGTGTAATAATCAGCACAATAACGTGAAGGTCTCCTAGTCTTTCGACAGGTTCGAAGCGAAAGGAGTCATACCCCACAAAGCCGAATCAATAGTTGTCGTAGTCAAAGTGCTAAAAATTTATTTCTTGGACATTACCAGTAGTGCTGTAATCTGTTTAGATACGAGTACTCCTAGGCTAGCGGTTAAGGTTGAACTAGCGATTGCAAAAAAATAAAGGACGGAAACCTGAATGCCAGAATTATTACGTACACTGATTGTTATTTCTGTCCTTAGTGCAGCTACATTCTGGGTTATAGCGAAAGCGCTGCCAGATTTTCTAACGGTTAAAGAATTTAAGCGCTGGGTCACCGCGTGGTTCACCATTGTGATTACAGCATTTATTTCCCACAATATCTGGTTGTTCCTAGCCATAACGGCCTGTTTTTGTTTTGTTCGGATTGCTGCAGAACCTAAATTACGGATTATTTATTACCTAGTACTATTTTGTGCAGTCCCCCAATATCCTGTTGAAATCCCTGGTCTATTAGGTATTCGTTATCTCTTTAACATAGATTATCCACGTTTATTAATTATTGCGTTATTGCTTGGCCCCTTCTTTAAGAACCATTCCAATCCCCGTTTGTTTGCTTTAAGTTCTGACCGTTATATAGTGTTGTTTGTTTGCTTGATGTCTTATTTATCATTTAGGGATAACACTTTTACCAATGCATTGAGGGAGAGTATTTTATTTTTTCTTAGTATTATTGTCCCTTACTATACGCTAAGCCGATACCTTTCAGATATATCCCAGCTAAATCGTGCATTCATCGCGATGTTCATCGGCCTGTCTCCCTTTGCGCTTGTTGGCGTTTTTGAAACGCTTAGACACTGGCATTTGTACAATGCGCTTGCGCAAAATCTTGTGGGCAGTGAAGTCGGTGGCGGCTATGATATCAGGTCAGGTGGATTGCGGGCATCAGCCATCTTTCAGGGACCGATTGTTCTCGGTTACGTCATGGTTATAGGTTTTGGATTGTTACTGTATCTAAAACCGCTTATAAAAAACCAACGTATGGCCAACATGATGGGGCTGACTATTGCCGCTTGCTTACTTGCTTCAATGGCTAGAGGGCCTTGGGTAGGTTTTGTCTCTCTATATTTAGCCTATATATGGACTGGCCGCGAAGCTGTTAAGAAAACGGCTCAATGGGCATTGGTAGGGCTTGTACTGCTGCCTGTCCTTAGCCTAACCTCGGTTGGGGATAAATTTATACAACTCCTACCTTTTATCGGTTCTACCCGATCAGACACTGTTGATTACCGTTCACGACTGTTTGAAAATGCTTGGATTGTTTTTCAACGGCATCCTTGGTTTGGTTCAACCACATTCCTTGATACCCCAGAAATGGAGAGTATGCGCCAGGGTGAAGGCATTATTGATCTTGTTAATACCTTTATACAAATAGCCCTGCCTTATGGGGTTTTTGGTTTATTTCTGTTTTTGACAATTTTTCTAGGGTTACTTTTTCGGTGTTACTTCATACTGAAACGCATTCCTCGTGACGAAGTTAATCTGATCCGAATGGGTCGGGCTTTATTTGCTATTTTGAGTGCCATTCTTACGACCATTACTACCATGAGTTCGATAAATTACGTTCCAACGTTTTACTGGGCATTAGTAGGGATTATTGCCGCTTATTTGAATGTCGCCGAAAAAACTATTAGATTGAATAGTGCAAACCGTTAACTTCGCGCTAAATTTGTTTAGAGGCAATATTCTGTTGATTTTTCAAAATTAGGCTTATTATAACAACTACTTACAATATCCAGATAAAACACGACTCTTTGAGATAAAAAATAATTTTGCACAATACCAACAGGCACAAATATCTGATGGTTCAATACAAATTAACCGAGAGGAAAAATTATGCGGTTTAGGTATATTACGAAAATTCTATTTATATATATTTTTTGCGCCTCGCAATGCCAAGCGTTTGATGAGGTTAGACTGGACGAACGCACATCGTTATTTACAGCTATAGACAAAACGATGCCTATAATAACCACAAAATATATTGGTTGGGAGGCAAAATACAAATGGGCTGGCATTAAAATTAAACCCGATACATTGATTAGAAAAGATAAGTCGACCAGTTCATCATACACTGGGCAAATACTCAATCTTGATGTGGATTTTACCTGTACAACAAACATGGATAAAGGCCAAATCACTTGGTCCTATAAATGGAATAAAAAAGTAGACCGTCCCGATGCAATTGGTTTTGGAATGGAGTTTAACCTGCTTATGGATTCTCCCAGCTTTGAAACACCGGCAAAAGCACCGGAACTGTTGCCAGGAAACCAAGGTTGGCGTTGGCAAACACCTGATGGACAGAGCATAGAGGTTAAATTTACGCCTGCCTTGGCAAAGCTTTATTTTGAACGTGATCAAAAAAAATTAATTCGTGCATTGTTCTTTTCAGCATTTAACAAAGGTGTTGAGCAGACCACTATGACGGTTACTGTGGCGGGTAAAAACTCACGCTTATCGAGTCCAGCAACCAAAATCTATGATCATAATGATACCCAAAGTTGGCACAAGGACATCCTCTCGGAGGTGGCATCTCCAATTGATTTGTCGTTTTTAAATGCTAATGATTTACCAGCAGGTAAGCATGGTTTTGTTAAAGCAAGAGCCGATCAGCTAGTTTTCGAAGATGGCACGTCTACTAAATTTTGGGGAGCCAATCTGATGGCTTCTGCTTTATTTAGCACATCTGATATTGACATAAAAGCACATGCCAAGCGCATAGCACAGCTTGGATTTAATTTGATTAGAATCCACCACCATGATTCCAAATGGTTTAAGCCAAATATATTTAAGAACCCGAAAGACAATACTCAAGAGCTTTCAACCGAATCGCTTAAGAAGCTTGATTGGTGGATTAAATGTTTGAAAGATCAAGGTGTTTATGTTTGGCTGGATCTTCATGTGGGCAGAACGTTTACAAAAAATGATGGTTTTGAGAATTTTGAAGATCTATCAAGAGGCAAGGATACAGCCGAAATTAAAGGTTTCAATTATTATAATGAAAGCATTCAAAAACAAATGCAAAAATTCAATGAAGCCTATTTAAACCATGTCAATACATTTACTAAGCTTGCTTATAAGGATGACCCTGCTGTTATTGCTTTATTGCTGACCAATGAGAACGACCTGTCTCAGCATTTCGGCAATTCATTGCTGCCGAATAAGGGTGTGCCTAACCATAACGCTATTTTTACGAATGATTTTAAACAATTTTCTGAAATCAGCGGTCTGCCAGTCAACAAAGTTTGGCTTACCTGGGAAATGGGCGAATCCAAAATTTATTTGTCGGATGTTGAACATCGATTTAATCAAAAGATGATTACACACTTGCGGAGTTTAGGTGCAAAGTCGATGGTAGCAACAACCAATAGTTGGGGAAAAATGGGGCTTTTTGGCTTGCCATCTTTAACCGATGGCGATCTGATTGATGCCCATTCGTATAGTTTTGCTGAGGAGTTTAATTATAACCCTCGATATAATCCGGGCTTTTTGTCATGGATAGGTGCAGCGCAAGTGACTGGAAAACCGCTTTCAGTAACAGAGTGGAATGTTGAGCCTTTTCCTGTTGCTGATCGATTTAGCGCACCCGTTTACACTGCAAGTATAGCTAATCTACAAGGTTGGGATGCCATGATGTTGTACGGTTACAGTCAAGAAAAGCTTGGTGGTAAGGGGAAGGCTAGCAATTATTCAACTTACAATGATCCTGCAATAATGGGGTTGATGCCGGCGGCGGCTCTACTTTACCGGCAAAACCATGTGTCGCCTGCAAAACAGGATTATGAGCTAAAACTAAGCAGGGATGACTTCTTTTATAAGAGGCAAGATCCCACCACATCAAAAGCCATCAGAACATTACTGGAAACCAGCCGTTTTACGGTTGCTGTACCCGAAACTAAAGAGCTGCCTTGGCTTAAAGGAAGCAAGCAGACCTCAAGCAAGACTCTAATCGTTAGCGATGCAAATAAGGATTTTATTCCTAAAGGGCAGGATTTCGTCCAGTCGGACACTGGGGAATTGAGGCGTGATTGGGGGAAAGGCATTCATACAATCAATTCGCCAAAATCACAAATTATATCTGGCTGGATTGGCGGCGAAACCATTAATCTTCAAGATGTAACCTTCAAAATAAATACAAAGAAAGCAGTTGTTGCGATACAGACCTTGGAAAATAAACCCATTAAAAAGTCGAAGGCTATTTTTATTACCATCATGGCTCGATCAATCCCAGCAAAAGATTATAAATTACCTTTCCTTTCAGAGCCTGTTACGGGTGAAATCGTTGTTTCAGCACCTGCGGGGCTTAAACTTTTCCCAGTAAACAGGTTGGGCGTTAAAGATAAGCCTGTCGATGCTAGTTACATTAGAGGAAAATACCATTTAAAATTGGACAATCGAAATGAAGCACATTGGTTTTTTTTAGCGGATAACTAAGGATAATCGAGGGGTAGCCATAAATTCAGATGCGAATTCAGTAGTGTCCGCGACTTTATTAATTCCTCGCTTATTTTTTAGATAGTTTGAGAATCCAACCATTTCAACACGCCGCCCCCCGCAACTCGCCCACTGGCAAAGCAAGCAGCAAGCAAATAGCCACCGGTTGGTGCTTCCCAGTCCAGCATTTCTCCGGCACAAAATACGCCTGGCAAGGCACGCAGCATTAAATGCTCATCAATGGCATCAAAACTTACGCCGCCTGCGCTGCTGATGGCTTCGGCAATGGGTCTGGTGGCTGTTAATTTGATGGGGAGTGCTTTGATTGCTGAACACAGCTTTATGGGTTCGTTAAAATCTTCTGCAGGTACGATTTCCCGCAGTAATCCTGCTTTAACGCCATCAAACCCTAAGCGTTTACGAAGATGGTTTGCCATTGATTGCTTGCCACGGGGCTGAGAAAATTTGCTTATTAATGTTTCAATTGAGTTTCCTGGTGCTAAATCCAGAGTCAAGGTCGCTGTTCTTGACAATGCGATTTCATCTCGCAAGGGCGCGGATAGCGCGTAAATCAAACTACCTTCGATGCCTGTTGTAGTTATCATGCAGTCACCCTGTTGCTGAAAGCCGTTGAACGATGCAATGACCGATTTCAAAGGCTGACCTGCAAAACGGTCACGAAAATGTTCGCTCCAACTAACATCAAAACCACAATTTGACGGCACTAAAGGGATTATTTGAACACCTCGATGAGTAAGCAAAGATGTCCACGCGCCTGTTGAACCGAGCTGTGGCCAACTACCACCACCTAAAGCCAACACAACCGCGTCAGCCTTAACTTCCCTTATGCCTTGAGGTGACATAAAGCGTAGGACTTGTGAATCAGTTTCATGCCAACCTAGCCATTGATGGCGTACATGAAAAGTAACGCCGCTTTGCCTTAACCTGTGTAGCCAGCCGCGTAATAACGGTGCGGCTTTCATTTCAGATGGAAAGATCCGACCTGAAGAGCCGATGAAGGTTTGAATACCCAATTCATGTACCCATGCCTTTAAAGCTTCTGCATCAAAACGATCCAGCATTGGCTTGATGTAGGTACTACGAGAACCATAACGGGTCAGGAATAAATCATAGGGATCGGAATGCGTAATATTAAGACCACCTTTGCCAGCAATCAGAAATTTACGTCCAATCGAGGGCATGGCATCATAGACATTAACTTTGGCTCCCGACTGGCTAATAAGCTCGGCAGCCATCAATCCGGCAGGACCGCCACCGATAATAGCGACGGTTTTATCTGAAAGGCTAGGTAATGTAAGCATTATAGTAAGATTGGGATTGGTACAAATGGGTGCAAAGCAATATGAAAAACGCTAGAGACAATATCTTTAACAACATTTCGGCAATCATACCTGAAGAACTGTTTGAAAGCTTGGTTGAGCGGGAAACCCTCAAAATTGAACGGATTGTTTCCTACGGACATAACACGCCTATTGGAGAGTGGTACGACCAGTCTTTGGACGAGTGGGTATTGTTGTTACAAGGTGAGGCGATATTGGCTTATGAAGGCGGCACTAAGGTCAAGTTGCAAGTGGGTGATTACGTTTTGATTCCAGCCCATACCCGCCATAGGGTTGAATGGACACAGCCAGAAGCTAAGACGCTTTGGCTGGCGATTCATTTCGTGCCGTCTTAGCTCAAGTAGTTAATACAACCCTGAACAAGCTTACTTTTGAGCATGACTTTTTTTCTTAGGTGCTACTTTGGATGCTTCAGGTATCGGCACTGGCACAGCTTCGGGTACTGGCACGGGCGCAGTCATTGCAGCAGTGGGTTTCTTATGTTTTTCAATAATCTGTGCTTGTTTTATACCTTGACCATACATAGTCATGGTAATCATAAAACAAATCATGGCGATGCTGCTAATTAGCCATCGGCTGGGCTTTTCCATGAAGAATAAAGCCCACTTTGGCCTAATCATCCCAACAACAAAAAAAAGCAACGTCAAAATACCTATATTTAAAGCCTGTAATACCATCTTTATTATCCCGATTAACATTTACAACACACAGTACATTATCCTGTAGCTATGCCTTTGATTGCAACATAACACAAAATTTTTAGAAGAAAACTGGAAATTACTCTCCAGTGCAGTGGCTGAAGATTTACTTTTATCCAGTCAATATTTCGGATGACTGCTAAAATCTACAGTATCAACATCCAGAAGAGCAATATCGGTATCTGCTCCAAAGGTTTTTAGGGTAAGGATCGAGGAGGTCTTATGAGTGCAGGTGTGGTTTTTTTAACGTTACTGGTATTTGCTGTTGTACTAGTGATAATGAGCGTCAAATCCGTGACCCAAGGCATGGAATTTACCGTTGAGCGTTTTGGGCGATATACCAAAACCTTAACGCCGGGCTTGAATATCATCATGCCGGTCATTGATCGGATTGGTGCCAGAATGGTCATGATGGAACAGGTGATGAATGTGCCGTCACAGGAAATCATTACCAAAGACAATGCCATGGTCACGGTAGACGGCGTGGTGTTCTACCAAGTTATGGATACACCCAAGGCCGCTTACGAGGTCAGGAATCTCGATGCCGCTATCTTAAACCTTACCATGACCAATATCCGTACTGTCATGGGCTCTATGGATTTGGATGAATTGTTATCCAAACGTGATGAGATTAATGCTCGGCTATTATCGGTAGTCGATGAAGCCACTGGCCCTTGGGGTATTAAAATTACCCGCATTGAAATCAAGGATATATCGCCACCTAAAGATCTGGTTGAAGCAATGGGGCGGCAAATGAAGGCCGAGCGCTTGAAACGTGCCTCGATTTTGGAAGCCGAAGGTCTTAGACAATCAGAAATCTTACGTGCAGAAGGCGCACAGCAAGCAACTATTTTGGAAGCCGAAGGTCGTAAAGAAGCCGCTTATCGGGATGCCGATGCCCGTGAGCGGCTGGCACAAGCAGAAGCTAAGGCGACGATGATGGTCTCGGAAGCCATTGCCAAAGGCAACATACAAGCGGTCAACTATTTTGTCGCGCAAAAATATATTGAGTCATTAAAAGATATTGCATCAGCGGGCAATAGCAAGATCATTTTCATGCCCTTGGAAGCCAGCAACATTATTGGCGCGTTGGGCGGCATCACTGAGCTGGCAAAAGAAGCGATGGTAAAGAAGGGGTAAACGATGATTGATTTTGTGTTCTGGTACTGGTGGGTGCTGGCGTTTGCATTCCTTATTCTGGAAATGCTTACCCCAGGGTTTTTCTTCATGTGGCTGGCTGTATCTGGACTTATTACAGGCTTGATAGTCTGGCTGTTTCCGTTGGTGAGTTTAAATATCCAGGTATTTATTTTTTCCATATTTTCAGTTCTTGCAGTCACCGCATGGCGGCTTTACGGCAAGAAATATCCCGTCGAAACAGACCAACCCTTACTGAATAAGCGCGGCGCACAATATATCGGGCGGATTTTTTCCTTGCACACACCGATAGAAAACGGCCAAGGCAAGATAAAAGTGGATGATTCTGTCTGGAAAGTCCATGGTGAAGACTGCGACATTAACACCAAAGTCAAAGTTACAGGCATTCGGGGGACGGTGTTTGATGTGGAAAAGCAGGGCTAAATCTTTCGTGTTTCAATATAGAGGCAGTTGGACTACCCAACAAAGCCAAACTGATGCCACTCACCCTAACTAAACCGCACTACAACTATACCAATGGATTATCTGTTAAATTCCGCGCCATGTGGCTTTCTGTCGTTTACCGATGACGGCAAAATCAACATGGTCAATGCCACCCTCCTAAAAATCCTCGGCTATGAATCAGAAGAGTTACAGGGTCAACACATTGAATTGATTCTGCCAATTACCAGCCGCATCCTCTTTCAGACAGACGTATTACCGCTTCTAAAGTTCCACGGTAAGAGGGATGAGATCTATATTTCATTGCTGCCTAAAGTCGGTAATGAGGTACTTGTTCTTATCAATGCGATTCGACATGAACGTAACAAGCAAATCTTCAATGATTGCATCTTAATGCCTATACATCGGCGCAACGAATACGAAGATCATATTCTTCGGCTACAGAAGGCGGCGGATGAAGCTACAAGCCTAATAAACAAAGTCAACGCATCCCTGGAAGAAACAGGTAAAGCTTTGAACGTTCAGCAAACCGAGTTTTTGGAAGTAAATACTCGGCTAGAAACGTTGGCTACCACGGATGAGCTGACGGGACTGAAAAATCATCGGGCATTTCAAGAAGCACTTAGTGACCAAATTGCGCTAGCCGAACGCATACCCTCTCCGCTCTCGTTGCTAATCATTGATGTAGATCACTTCAAAAGCATCAACGACACTTTCGGCCACCCAGCCGGGGACAGGTATTTGCGAAAGATAGCCGAAATTCTGCAAAGCAACTCACGGAAAGTAGACTTTGTAGCACGCTACGGTGGTGAAGAATTTGCTATTATTTTACCGAATACAAACCAACTCAGTGCCATGTTATTAGCCGAGAAACTTCGCAAGGCCATAGAAATTCAACCCTGGGTAGAGAAACTCGTTACTGCCAGTTTTGGCGTATCCACCTTATCAGAAGATATTAGTGAACAAACACAATTAATCCATTCAGCAGACCAGGCACTCTATATATCCAAAGCACGAGGGCGAAACTGCTTGACTCACGCCAATGATATAAAATCTTCGAGCGCATTAAGCGCGTTAGGGTTTTTCGCAAAAACTAAAAGGGGAGTCTTGTGATCTTAACAAGGGAAATAATACCAATCCCAATTAAGTTCACATATTATCCCTTCTCCAGTGGGAGAAGGTTAGGATGAGGGGATTCAAATACAACTTATTGGGATTGGTATAACCTAGCGATTGACTACAGCAACCCCCACTTACTCCGTGCCAAAGGCTCTCATAACGTTATCAAACTACAATTGCTCACTAAGCTTGGGGGTTAACGGATATTCGTAACACAGTATGTAGAGTTTCTAAAAAAGTCACTCAGGAACGGAATCTTTCCAGTCCATAAGGGAATCTCTAAAAATTCAAAAAACTCTTTCGCCTTCCAAGGATGAAGGAAGTACGGCAGCGAGTATGGAACTCGCGCCGCCTCCTGGTAGAAGGGGCTTTTGCTCAGCCGGACTGGGTGTAAAAGCCTATTCCGCGTGGACATTCTATTTGAAGCTACCAACTTGAGGTTTTTTTAATGACTGGCTTAATAGCAGGGCCCTTGCTTGAGATAGTTTGGACTGGGTTAATTTCCACCAATTCTGTTTCAATAACCATTAATTCATTCGGCTTTAGCTTTCCTTCCGGTGCGACATTCTCCCCATATGCCAACGTCCCTGGCACATAAAGCTCCCACTTGGAACCCACTGGCATTTTTAACAAGGCTTCCTGCCAACCTGGGATTACAGCATTGACTTTAACTATCGGTGTTTTAGGTTCTTTTTCGGTCGAGAAAAACACCTCGCCATCAAGTTTGCGGACTTTATAATTCATAGCTACCGTGTCTTTAAGGGTCGGCTTTTGCTTGTTTTTACTGTCAGTCAGTATTTTATATTGCACCCCGCTTGGAAGGCTAACCACCCCCGCCTTATTTTTATTCTGTTTTAGAAAAGCTCGCCATCCGCGATGTTTTTCTTGCTAGTTCTATCCATATACAGCATCTGTTGCACATAGACCCAATCCTTACCGCGTTGTAATTGTTCGGAATTAAGCCGCATTGGTTGTTTATTCAGCACGTCGTTGATGCCCAACAAAAACAGTTCGCCATCTATCGGTATTTCATTGCGTTGTAACAACTCAACATATTGTACGCCTTGGGCATAGCTCGATTTTTGCATGTCCGTGGTTAACACAGGCCCCTTGCTTGGAATTGGTGGCGTGGTTGCACAACCAGTCAATAACATTAATAAGCCGATTGATAAAGGAAGTGTTAGTTTAGTCATTGAGCCTCGCATAGTATTTCAAGTTAAAAAACCGTGTATTGCACCGGTACTACCCCCCCTTTCAGCCGGACGGGGCATGTTACCAATACCGTTAAGTTAAGAAAAAACTCCCTCTCCTGCTGGATGTCTACATCACTATGCACCTTTGCCTAAATCAAAAACCATAATTCCAAGTAACCGCCAGACTGTAATCGCGGTCTAGTTGATAACCGTTGTAGTCGGTATGGATGGGTTGCAACCACTCGAATTTGAGGGTGTTGCCGGCAAATGCGCCGCTGGGGGCTGTGACGTTAAAGCCCAAGCCCAAATCGACAAACTGGCCGCCGTAATTGGCGGGGTTGTCGAAGGAGCCGACATGGGTTGGAATGAATGGCTTGTTATCTCTAGGATTAATCACCGGCAAATAGTGTCCGCGTACTGCGCCTTGGGCGGTATAAACACCGCGTACGGTGGTGGATAGCCAGTTGGTCCATTGGTAACCGCCCCAGACGCTGCCCTGAAAAATATCGCCAAAGGTAAAGTTGGATTCGTTCCGGCTTTCCAGGCGTTTGGTGCCGGTCACCTGTGCGCCCCAGGACGTTTGCTCCAGCTCGCCGGTGTAGGTCAGGCTGGGCTTGAAATCCCAAGTGCCGCTACCCAGTTGCATACCGTAATGGATAGGCACATCAGGCACACCTGCTGTTATACCTTCGGTTTTTCGGAGCGTAATGTCGGTATCACTGGTTGGTGCTGTGCCGCCCAGGCTGAGATTAACCTGATGGCCTGGCCGTTCAAACAGCTTGAACATGGCATACACACCGGTGTCGCCCACCCCACCAATTTGGTGACTGTGGACAGGCGCGCCGCTTCTATGGCCGTGACCACCTGGTGCAGTTTCCAATCCCGTCATCTCCATATCCATGTCCATCCACTGCGGCATCACCATCAAGGTCAGCCAATCAGTAGGGGCAACCATCAGATCAAGCATATGCATGCTCATGTTCATCTGCTTGGGCGAAACCGAACAGGCGATATCGACACAGCTATTCAAGCCCACATCATTCAGGCTGACTGCATGACTGCCATGCAGCATGTCCCCCGCCTGTTCGTTACGCATGAAGCGGTAGCCGACCATAAAATCACCGGCTTTTTCCAAGGTATGGTCAAACATCACGCCAGCTGGGGATTTGGTGGCATGACGGTGGCCGCCTGTATGCCCGGAATGATTGCCGAGTGTACCGATGGCCTCCAAATTGACTTTCAGCGCGGCGTTTGCCACCCAATAATCGTAATCGGCAAAGGCTTGCTCGCCCCCGCCGCCTATTTTTAGGCTGCCTTGGTGCTTGTAATACTCAAACTCGGTTTCCAGGCTCACCCCTTTGGCAAATTGCTTGGCGACGGTTACGCCGCCGCTTAACGCGCCAAAACCGGACAAGCGCTGGTCGCTGGAATAGAATTTGGGCAACTCTCGGTTGAGGGGTGAATTAACAGGTAGGCCTGTTGCTGGATCAATAACGTCTACCGTCGTGATGAAAGGTGCATAGAAATCCGCGCCTGATTGGGAGTAATAACGCACCCGTGGCGTAACCGACCAGCCTGAGCATATAGGCTGCACCCAATCTACTTCAAACGTATGGGCGTTAATGCCCCAATCGTCGTGGGCAAAGTGGTAGTCGAAGTGCAAGGCAGCATCGAAGGGCGCGATATACTGGTTGTAACCTAAACTCCAGTTGAACTGGTTGCGCTCCTCAGGCCGTTTTTCCAGCCGACCTCCACCTTGAAATAAAACCCGTTGATCAGGGTCTTATCCTGCCTCTGATTGCCCATTAAAAACATAGACCAGTTTATATGGGTTGGCGAGGTAGCCGGTGCTGCGGATATAGCCAAAACCCAGTTCCAGCACATTGTCAGGGGTAAGCGCCTGGGTCAAGCCCAATTGGGTGCCCCAATCTTGGCGCTTGCCGCGTAGTATCGCCTGCTGGCGACCGCCATTGCTGGGATAGAGGGGGTTAAACTGGGATTCGATTTGGGCGGGAGCACCGTCAATCGGCCTATATCCAGATAGACCGCTAGTTTCGTCTAAAAAGGCTTCATCGTAACCTTCGGTGCTGATATAGGGCAATGCGTCCGGATCGAGATGTGCAAAAGTGTCGCTGTTGGTGTAACTTAAGCTCACATTAACGGTGGTGCGTTTCTGGTTAAAATCCATGCGCCCGCCCAAGTTGACAAAACGGGATTCATAATCGTTTTCCACCGAGATGCCGCCCCCCACATTCACGGCCGCCTCGTCCCAGTCATAATTGAGCGAAAAATCGCCCTGTTTGCGCGTTTCCAGCGAGGCGTAAGACAGCACATGGGCAACCTGGTTTTGTTTTGTCCCTATAAAAGGTCCTGCACCGGTTAAAAAATTACGCAAGGCACTAAAAATATTACACTTGCCATCCATAAAAACATCTGAATTACTAGGCCTTGCCCAAGGCGATGCCCCTCCAAAAACCGTGCCGTCTTCTCCAACAGATGACACCCCGTTGGCACCAATAATAGCGGGTGTCGTTCCCAGCGGCGTAGCCCCAGACCAAGTGTCCTGAATATAGTCAAACGAAAACCTCACCCGGTCAGTCAAACTAAAACGACCGCTACCGTGCAAGCTATCTACTTCAATCGGATTGCTGAGATAGGGTTGCTTGGAAACGCTATTCAAACCATTTACACCTGTCACAGAATCAAAAAAACCGTACGCAATATAATTATCCCGCTTGCCTTCCTGGTAATGGCTGTACTGGAAATCCACGCTGTCATCTGCGGCGGCATGGGCTGGGGATTGTAGCAAGCCGGGCAGGATAAGAGCGGCGGCGGTGAGGGCTTGAAGGGATGAGACCATGACAATTCCCTCTCCCTCTGGGAGAGGGTTAGGGTGAGGGTTTTTTGTAAAGCCCCTCATCTCGGCCGTCTCCCTCCGGGATGCCTACATGGATGTAGGTAGTAGGCCAATGCAGGACGACAAACTGCTCCTGCGTTTGCTGCATTCAGTACGTCCTGTACTTCAGCTATTGCCGAGAAGGTTGGGGTGAGAGATTTAAAATCAAGCATTTACAACCCTCACCCTAGCCCTCTCCCAGAGGGAGAGGGGATTTCCCTCAGCCGGATGGGGCATGTTGTCCCGTCCGTAGGGTTTCGCCGTGGTTCAAAAACACCGTCATCGGCAAAACGTGCGTGACGGGGTAACATACCCAATGCCGTTAAGTTAAGCGATTGAGTCCCTTCTCCCTTGGGGGAGAAGGTTAGGATGAGGGGATTCATATAACAATTTTGGGGATTGGTATTAGTTATGGGTTCTAATACAACGGACATTGATTAGCCCTTACAAGCTTGGCTTATTTGTTTTGCCAACAATAACGCCCGGTTGAGTTGTGTAAACCCAACCGGATACTGCTTACTACGGCAACTGGGATAAGGAAGTGGCCTCGTCCCGCAGCCCCGGTTGTTGTTTCTATTATGGCAACACAAGCCGGTGGTCGCCATCCAGCCACATCACATGCAAAATGAAATAAAATCATGTGATACCCGCTGGCAGGGTACTATTGAGGCATATATAACGAATAGCGGCATGCACGCCCATAAAATTATACGAATCCCCTCATCCCAGCCTTCTCCCTCTGGAGAAGGTTTCAATGAGAACTTATTGGGATTGGTATTACATCACCATCTTGAACTAGGCTTGATGTCACCATCGGGGGCTGCCGTAAGTGCTTTGACTGCTGCCTTAGCGGACGAGGGTGGTTTAATACCGACCAGTTCAACATCAAAAATCAATGTTTCGTTTTGTTGTATTTTCCCTTCGGGCGCACCGACTTCCCCATAAGCCAAGTTTGATGGGATATAAAGCTCCCACTTAGAACTTGCCGTCATCATCAATAAAGCCTCTTGCCAACCTTTAACTAAACCCGCTATCGGCAATTCCGGTATTTTGGGGGATTTTTGTGTATTCGCCAGCTCTTCACCGCTAATACGAGCAAGGCGGTAACGCACCAGTGCAATATCTTTAAGTTTTAGCTTGTTCGTGCTTTTACCATTAACCAGTATTTTGTACTGCAAGCCACTGGCTGTAGTGTGTACGCCAGGTTTTTGCTTATTGGCATCAAGGAATGCCGTGCCGGTTTTTGAATTTTCCTTTCCTATTTTCTCGTTGTACAAAAATTGTTGCACGTACACCCAGTCTTGCCCTCTTTGTAGTTGTTCAGGGTCAAGGCGCGCTGGATTTTTATTCAACTCATCATTCATCCCCAGCACAAATAAATCCTGATCTAGCGGGATTTCACTTTGTTTCAAGAATTTCATGTATTGAATACCTTGGGCATAGCTGGACTTTTGCATATCGGATTGTAGGATAGGTTTGTTTTCTACCGGTTTTATCGGGGCAGTATTTGTGGCGCACCCTGTTGATAGCAGTAATAGCAGGACGGATGTTAAAAATTTTTCAGGCATCGTTTCTCCTTAAGGTTAAAAAATGTAACTTTTCACTACGAATAGCCACCATTCCAATAGAATGGTGGCTTTATAGTTTCCCTGTTTCCTCAACTTAAAATCCGTACCCCCAAGTAAACGCCAAGCTGTAATCTCTATCTAGTTGATAGCCGTTATAGTCGGTATGCAGGGGTTGTAGCCATTCAAACTTAAGCGTGTTACCGGCAAATGCGCCGTTAGGAATAGTGACGTTGATACCCAAACCCAAATCCACAAACTGGCCACCGTAATTTACGGATTTGTCGAATGGGCCGACATGGGTTTGCACAAAGGGGAGTCCGGTAAGGGATTGAATTTCCGTAGGTGCTGGGTATGCGCCTCGTATTGCCCCCTGTGTGGTATAAACTCCGCGCACGGTCGTTGCCAGCCAATTTGTCCATTGATAACCGCCCCACACACTGCCCTGAAAGATATCGCCAAAGGCAAAATTAGACGCATTCCGGCTTTCCAGCCGTTTTGTGCCGGTGACTTGACCGCCCCAGGAAAACCGATCCATTTCGCCAGTATAGGTCAGGCTAGGCTTAAAATCCCAAGTGCCACTCCCCAACTGCATGCCATAATGGAGGGGGATATTAGATAAATGACCCGTTACCGATCCGGTTTTCCTCAATTTAATGCCGACATCCCCGGTTGGGGCGGTGCCGCCCAGGCTGAGCGTGATATGGTGGTTAGGTCGCCCAAATAGTTTAAACAAAGCATATACGCCGGTATCGCCGACACCACCAGTCTGGTGGTTATGGCTAACGCCGGCGGCATGATTATGTCCACCTTCGGAAACAAACTCCTTCAGGGGTGTCATCGTCATTTCCATGTCCATCCACTGCGGCATAACCATTAAAGTCAACCAGTCAGTAGGGGCAACCATCAAATCCAGCATGTGCATATTCATCGTCATGTTATCGGGCGAAACCGCGCATTCCTGGTCGCCGCAGCCATTAAAGCGCACCGTATCTGGGCTAACAGCTTGCGAGCCTGACAGCATATCGCCTGCCTGTTCGCTACGCATAAAGCGGTAGCCGACCATGAAATCGCCGGATTTATTCAGAGTATGGTCGAACATGACCCCAGAGGGGGAATTGCCATGGTGATGAGGTACGTGATCGGAATGCCCACCATGACCGCTGCCACCAGAACCTAATGCAGCCAAATTAATCTTGAGCGCGGCATTGGCTACCCAGTAGTCGTAATCGGCAAAGGCTTGTTCACCGCCACCACCCAGCTCAAGGCTGCCTTGGTGGGTATAGTATTCAAAACCAGTTTCAAGGCTAACACCCTTGGCAAATTGCTTGGCTACAGTTACCCCGCCGCTTAAAGCGCCAAAACCAGAAAGGCGTTGGTCGCTGGAATAATTCTTTGGCAACGGTTTGGAATATATTTTTTCCCCAGTAATAGGATCGTTACCCGTAGTTATTGAACGCACATCAGGGGTATAAAAATCCGCGCTGGATTGGGAGTAATAGCGAACCCGTGGCGTAACTGTCCAGCCTGCACCTAAAGGCTGCACCCAATCCGCTTCTAAAGTATGGGCGTTAATGCCCCAATCGTCATGGGTAAAGTGGTAGTCAAAATGCAAGGCGGCATCAAACGAAGCCAGGTACTGGTTATAACCCAGATTCCAGTTGAACTGGTTGCGCTCTTCCGGGCGTTTCTCAAGCCGTCCGCCACCGACAGATAATAAAGGTTTGCTCGGGTCTAGCCCTGGTTGTTCTATATTCTCGATAAAATAAACCAGCTTGTAAGGGTTGGCTAGGTAACCGGTGCTGCGGGTGTAACCCATGCCCAGTTCCAGCACGGCATCTTTATTCAACACTTGCGTCAAGCCCAGTTGGGTGCCCCAGTCCTGGCGTTTGCCACGAAGCACTGCGCCGGTTAGTATTCCCTTGTTATCAAAAGCCCTGTCAATTTGGGCTGGTGCGCCATCAGTGGGCTTATAAGTTATCGCACCAGAATTTACGTCAGTTATTAGTTCATCATACCCTCGTGTACTAATAAACATTAGCCCATCAGGATCTATTGCCGCAGAGGTATCGCTGTTGGTGTAGCTCAAGCCTACGTTGACAGTGGTTTGTTTCTGGTTAAAATCCATACGCCCACCCAGGTTAACAAAGCGGGATTCATAATCGTTTTCCACCGATATGCCGCCGCCGATATCCACTGCTGCCTCATCCCAGTCATAACTGAGTTTAAAATCACCTTGCTTTCGCGTTTCCGGCGAGGCGTAAGACATCACATGAGTGAGTTGATTAGATTTTATTCCTGATAACTTTTCCCTTAAGCTATCTATGGCTGTATAGGCGTTGCCTTTGCTGTCCAAGAAGAATTGCGCGGTATCTTTTGCAAACGGCGAAGCGCCTGTGACAATAGCCCCATTGGCACGCAGCGCGGCAGGCGCTGTACCGAGCGGTGTCGCCCCAGACCAAGTGTCCTGGGTATAGTTAAAAGCAAATTTGACGCGGTCAGTCAGTGAGAAACGGCTACTGCCATGGATGCTGTCCACTTCAATCGGATTAACGTGATTGGGTTGTTTGATAATATTGCTGGGTATCCCCTCACCGGTTAGGGGATCAGTAGTATTATCAAAGCTGTAAACACTCCGCTTGCCTTCCTGGTAATGGCTGTATTGGAAGTCCACACTGTCTTCGTCGGCGGCATGCGCTGCTGGCTGGAATAAGCCCGGTAAGATGAGGGCGGCGGCGGTTAAGGCTTTCAGGGATGGGGGGGAAGCCATGAAAATTCCCTCTCCCTCTGGGAGAGGGTTAGGGTGAGGGTTTTTTGTAAAGCCCCTCATCCCAGCCTTCTCACTCAGGGAGAAGGGGTTCGTCCAATTTTTACAGTTCCCCTTAATAACACCCACAACCACCCCCTTGCGCCGCATTGCCGCCAGCCGCCGCTTCGCGGCTGCCATAGTTATGCGCCCGTAACGCACTTTGCAGCGGATACGGGTCTAACGCCATCTGCGGCTTGGCAAGGTTGCCGCGCTCCCAGGGTTGCACTGGGGCGCAGGAAGTAAGGGCAATAACGCAGATGAGTGGTAATACGGATTTGTTTTGGATCATTGATATACTCTTAATTCAATAGGCATAAGTTTTCCATCTGACTTATAGCCAGATTGAGTAAATAAAAAACTTATGCGGGTTAAACAACTGTCTACATGGTGGTCAAAACAACAGAAAAGAAGGCAAACCACCTTGGTTTGCACTCCTTTTATTAATATCGTCGAGTTACTTTTTTCTTGTGCCAAGCGACTTGATCCTTCAGTCGTTTGGCATAAGCGCACAACCATCAACAGAGGTCATTACCTATGCGGAACGGAAAGCTAAGTAGCGCAGTTACTGCAGCTTGGCTTATTGATTAATGATTGGTGTGCCTGGAATAGTGCCAGCGAGGTTACCGCCAAAGATAAGCGTTCCCACCTCAGCGGCTGGGTCACCTGGTAAGCCAACGGATTTTTCGCAATGCAAATCACCCGAATAAGTATTGGCAGATGGAGCCACTGCAGATGTTGCATGATTAAATACAGCAATATGCTCGCTGCCGTTAGATGCAGGCTGCTGGGTAAATGGACTGAGAACCCCAGTACTTGACTGTGTCAGCGCAGTGCTAACTACAGGTGTAAACGTCTTGGCAATCGCTACCCTCACAGTACCAGTACCACTGTTTCTTTTTACCCGCGCTACAAAACGGGTGGGTACACCATCGACATTTGTAGAACACCGAACATGCCAAACATCCAGAGCTAAATGGTTTGCTGCTAAGCTTCCGGTTATAGGATGTCCCCAACTGATGCCAGAACACCCGACAACCGCCAAAAATAGTGCAGATAATGTAGTAGTTTTAAACATATCATGTTTCATTTATAATTTCCTTCTGGCATTTTGCCAGGTTACATTAATAAAAATATTGTGTTACAACCAGCATCCTTAGATGCTATCCGTTTGGACAGGCTTGAATTAACTAGCACCTGTCCGTGCGGTTTTGCCTCGGACTTCGTTACTGCGAAGGCCGAGACAAGGGCGACTCCTTGTCACCCTTACTTCAGTGACTGATGGCTTTTTTAATGCTATCCGTCACTGAAATTTTCTTTTTCACTTTTTTATTTAGCGCTGTTGCTGTTTAAGTTCTGCAAGTTTTGCCGTTGCATAACTTCTTACGCTTTCATCACTATCGGTAAGGGCGCGTTCTAATATGTCAGTATTACCCCCCGCTTTATCTACTACCGCTATGCGAACATCCGGGCTTTTATCCCGCAATGCACGACCCAGATAATCGGTGGCATTGTCTTTATCCAGATAAGACATTGTCCCCACGGCTTGCGCCCGCACACTGGCATCTTTATCGACCATCGCCTCTTCCAAGGCATTACGGACATTAGGGTCATCAATTTTTCCGACCGATGCTAAGTTGGTAATGGCTTCGGCACGCTGTTCAACACTTTTCGCTTTTTTGAGTTGTTCCAAAAGCATTTCTAATTGTTCCTGGTTAGCTTGATCCATTTGTGCTTGCTCTTCTGGTGTGGGCGCGGGTTCAACCGGTTGGCCTCTTGTTGCCGTATTTAGTGGCGTAGGCTTTACCGTCACCGCCTGACAACTGCCCACACTCGAACCCAACAACCAAAATTCTGCGGGTTTGTCTTTTTGTGGCTTATGGGCAACCAGCCCAACTTGTTTGGCGACCAGGCAATCCATGACTTGCCCGACGTTTGCGCCGACACAGGTGGCGGTAACGGGCGCTTCGGGCAGGACGGAATAATGGATTTGTGCGCCAGTCTTGTCGGCGATAGCTTTCAGGATTTGCCCCAACGGCGCAGCCCTCGCTTCAAGGCGGATTGCGGTGTTGTCGTGTTTGGATAGGCCGATCTGTATGCTGGTCGGTTGGCTGGGTTGTAAGCTATTGCTTATTTGCTCTGTGTTGGCGAATACGGCAGGCACACACAGCACAAGGTAGGCAAAAAACAAAGCTAGAATTAAGGCTTGTGGCGTGTTCATCAATAAACGGTCAATCGGTTATTTAGTGCTGTTAAGAAATAATACCAATCCCAAGAAGTTGTTATATAACCCCCCTCATCCTGGCCTTCTCCCTTTGGAGAAGGGGTCAATGAGATCTTATTGGGATTGGTATAACACGGGGTACTTGGCACATTTAGGAATCTGTAAAAATCCTTTCTCCCGAAAGGAGACGGGGTCAAAACGACTGAGTGACTTCCTCTTTCCTTGCGGGGGGGGGGGGGGG
>NZ_JBEBKJ010000058.1:0-23149 GCF_040079455.1 Methyloglobulus sp.
CGAAGCGTTCCCAACTTTAGTAGCGAGTGATACCAATGACTTTGTTGCCTTGAAGGATATTGAGGCAGAGGATGAACAAAGCTACAAGCAAGCGTTTCTCAATGAGATATTCCACAAAAACCTATACCGCAAAATATCCAAGGAAGAAGCCTGTTTAATCCAGGGTTTTCCGAAAAATTTTATACTGCCGGAGTCACGGAGCCGATGGATGAAATTAGTAGGCAATAGTGTTTCAGTGCCTGTAATACAAATGCTGGTGCAAGCAATAATGGAGACGGGATGTTTTCACGATGGATAATCCCTAATTCTATAAGCTGGTTATATCAACCCAGCGTACAGAATGATTTTTGATACCATTGATAAACCCCATTGTTTTTACAAAAAACACCATGATTCGCCGTCAATTTTTGCAGTATCTAGGTTTGTTGGGGCTTTCACCAGGATTAATTTCCTGCTTTTCTTCCATTCCTGACACGCTTTACCCCTCATCGGATTTTGGTAATGTGACTTTGATGCACATGACCGATTGTCATGCCCAGTTATTGCCAGTTTATTACCGGGAGCCTTCGGTCAATATCGGCGTTGGCGGTTCTTATAGGCAACCTCCACACTTAGCAGGTAAGGAATTTCTGGGTTTTTTTGGCATTAAACCAGGGTCGCGGGAGGCTTATGCCTTTACGCATCTTGATTTTGCCGAAGCGGCGGCTGTTTACGGAAAAATGGGAGGGTTCGCGCATTTGGCGACGTTGATCAAACAGATCAAACAGTCCAGTCCGCACGGAAATTTTTTGTTATTAGACGGCGGCGATACTTGGCAGGGTTCGGCGACTTCATTGTGGACGCAAGGGGCAGACATGCTGGCGGCTTGCAATCTGTTGGGTGTCGATGTCATGACCGGACATTGGGAGTTTACTTATGGCAGCGCCCGGGTAAGTGCTAATCTCAAACGGTTTAACGGCGACTTCGTTGCCCAAAACGTGTCGCTTACCGAGGAAGCACAGTTTGCTTCCGGCGCGGAATCAGATTTGATTTTTCAGCCTTATGTGATTAAGCAATTCAACAATGCACGCATCGCCATCATTGGGCAAGCCTATCCGTATACGCCCATCGCCAATCCAAAACGACTGGTTCCCGAATGGCAGTTCGGTATTCAAGAGCAGCGGTTGCAAAAGACGGTTACTGAAATCCGGCAGCAAAAAAGTGCCGATGTGATTATCCTGCTCTCCCATAACGGCATGGATATCGATTTAAAGCTGGCATCCAGGGTGACGGGTATTGATGTGATCTTAGGAGGGCATACCCACGATGCCATCCCCAAACCGATATGGGTAAAAAATAGTGGCGGTAAAACTTGCGTGACCAATGCCGGAAGTCATGGCAAGTTTTTGGCGGTGTTGGATTTGGATATTAGGCAAAACCGCTTACGCGATTTGCGCTATCGCTTATTGCCGGTTTTTTCCAATCTGCTTGAGCCTGATGCAGAAATGCAGCGGTTAATCAATACGCTAAGAAAACCTTATCTGGAAAAACTACAGCAACCACTGGGCATTGCCGATAAGTTGTTATATCGGCGGGACACTTACAAAGGCACATTTGATCAACTGCTGTTGGATGCTTTGTTGTCGGTAAACGAGTCGCAGATTGCCTTGTCGCCCGGTTTTCGCTGGGGTACTACATTGTTGCCTGGACAAACCATTACCTACGAAGAGGTGATGAACCATACAGCAATTACTTATCCAAATACCTTGCGCCGCAACCTGGCTGGCAGTGAGATAAAAACCATCCTGGAAGACGTAGCTGATAATCTGTTCAATAGAGATCCATATTATCAACAAGGTGGTGATATGGTGAGGGCAGGGGGCATGACATTTTACTGTAAACCCAATGCTGATATTGGGCAAAGAATCAGCCAAATGCGCTTATGTAATGGTACTTTGCTAGATGCAAAAAAAGCTTATTCAGTGTCTAGCTGGGCATCGGTCAATCAAATAGCAGATGGAAGGCCAATGGTTGATGTGTTGGTGGATTATTTGAAGCAGCAATAATAAAGGATCTTGGAATTCGCATATATAAAATGCGGCTAATTCGGAGTTTTCTTTATCTTGGTTATCTGAGTATAACCGAGGATATTTGAAAGACCCTCTTACGGCATTGTAGTGCAACACGGCAAGAGGGATATCGTTTACTGTTAGTTTTTTGTAATCACGAGAACTTCAAGCGTTCCTCAAGACATCCCAAGTTTATTGGGAAGTTTTCTCGCCTTGCAAGGCTTCAAGCAATTGTTTTGCAGGCAAATACCCAGGATAAATATTGCCATTTTCGGTGACTATCATCGGCGTACCTTTTACTTCAAATTCGGCAGCCAATTGCATGTGTTTATCAACCGGATTAACACAGGTTTTCTTTTCCAGGCTGTGATCTTTTTTCGCTGCGGTTAAAGCTGCGTTGCGGTCTTTAGCGCACCAGACCGATACCGCTTTATCGTAGGAATCTGAACCTTTTCCGGCTCTTGGGAAGAACAGGTATTGAATCGTGATGCCTTCCGCTAGGTATTGGTCAATTTCGGAATGTAGTTTGCGGCAATAGCCGCAGTCGATGTCAGTGAAGATGGATACTTTGTATTTAGCTATTTTGGGTTTGAATACGATCATATTGTCCGTACCTATTCTTTCCAATGCCGCTTTACGAGTTGCCCCCAGTTTTTGTTCCGTTAAATCCGTACGGTTCGCCACATCAACCAAACGTCCTTGCAGCAAATACTTACCATCTTCAGATACGTAATAAATGCTAGAACCTAATACGACTTCATAAACACCTTTAATTTCAGAAGGCTTGATGGATTCGATTTTTGCGGTAGGCATGGATTTTCCCAATGCCTGCTTAATCGCGGCTTCGTCTGCGTTGGCAAAAGGAAGCATAAACATTGATAGCAATAATCCGGTGATCTGGGTGATTTTTTTCATGGGGGTTCTCTGGTAGAAGTGAAATGATTCGAGAGTAGGAGTTATCGGCTTATAATTCGTTCAGATGATGACAATAAAGTTTTGCTAATATGACCTAGATTTAAGTCCTTCGACAAGGCTCTTCTGGGTGTGTCGAAGGATTCAGGACGAACGGTAACTCATTCGAGGATTCTTTAATCAAACAAGCGCTGCACGTCAACAACCATAGCCGTCACCATCAGCAACATTAACAATGCCATACCAATTTGCTGGAAAAAAATCTGTGCTTTTTCTGAAACAGGACTGCCTTTGATAGCTTCTACGCCGAAAAATAGGAGATGACCGCCATCGAGCACAGGTATCGGCAATAAATTCAAAACGCCTAAGCTTACGCTGACCAACGCCATGAATCTAATGAAATAGACCAGCCCCATACTGGCTGATTGTCCTGCAATCTGGGCAATACTGATTGGGCCACTCAAATTTTTAACTGAAGCCTTGCCGATGAGCATTTTGCCCATCATCTTCAAGGTCGTAATGGAATAATCGTAGGTCGTTTTGAATGCTTCTGGAATGGCATCAAGTGGCGATAAAGAATATTCAACCGTCATGGATTTCATCAAGCCTTCCGGCATAACGACGGATGCGCCGATTTTACCTTCAGTTTTATCACCGGTTTGTTCGCTTTTTGGCGTTATCGGCAGGGTTAAGCGTGTTCCTTGGCGATCTACGATTACGCTGATTGTAATATCCGGGCATTTTTTTACATAATCTACCCATTGCATCCAATCGGCTATCGGTTTTCCGTCTGCGCTGATGATTAAATCGTCTTTTTTAAGACCAGCAGCCAAGGCTGCGCCATTGGGAAGTACTTCATTGATGATTGGTTTGATCTTCGGTGACCACGGCTTGAAACCTAAACGGTCGAAGAGCTTTTCGGAATCTTGCGCGTCACTTTCAGTAAAGGTAAGTACTCGCTCATTTTGTTCATCAGCAAGATTCTTTACCTTAACTTTGATGCTTGGATCGCCATCCATTGCAGAGGTAACAATAGTACCCATTGCCTCTGTCCAGGTTTTGGTGGCTTTGTCATTAACTGAGATAATTTCTTCGCCTTCCACAAAACCCGCTGCCGCAGCAAACGTGCCTTGTTTGACTTCACCTAATACAGGTTTCAGACCAGTTTCGCCCAACACCAGAACGCCCCAAAACAGAGCAATAGCTAACATCAAGTTGAATGCAGGGCCTGCTGCTACAATGGCAGTCCTGACCCATAATGATTGGCGGTTGAAGGCAAAAGGCAGGTCTTCGGCTTTAACCGAACCTTCCCGTTCATCAACCATCTTGACGTAGCCACCTAAGGGGATCGCTGATAAGACGTATTCGGTATCATTGGGCGTTTTTTGGTATGACCATAGCACTTTACCAAAACCTACGGAAAACCGTAATACCTTTACCCCTGTTTTACGCGCAACCCAGAAATGTCCGAATTCATGAAATGAAACCAGAATGCCTACGGCGACGATGAAAAAAAATACGGTGTGTAAAAAATCCATCAATTAACCATATCAGCAATAATCTGATTGGCAACCACTCTTGCTTGCTGGTCGTGATCCAAAATAACCGCCAAAGTGTCTGCCACTGCGACGGCAATAATATCCATACATTGCTCGATAATAACGGGAATATCGGTGAATTTGATGCGTCGATCCAAGAAGGCTTCAACGGCGATCTCGTTCGCGGCATTCAGCACGGCAGGCATGGTGCCTCCAGCATTAATCGCCTTATAAGCTAGGCGCAAGCAGGGAAAACGTTCCAGATTCGGTTCTTCAAAATCCATGCGGCGAACATCAAAGATATTGAGCGGCTTTGCTCCTGAATCAAAACGTTCCGGCCAAGCCATCGCATGAGCAATCGGAATTCGCATATCAGGATTGCCCATTTGTGCTAACACAGTGCCATCGACATAATCGACCATCGAATGAATCACGCTTTGCGGATGGATAACGACTTGTATCTGATCTGGCGACATGTTGAATAACAGGCAGGCTTCGATCATTTCCAAGCCTTTGTTCATCATGGTGGCTGAATCCACAGAGATTTTTTTGCCCATATCCCAGTTGGGGTGAGCGACTGCTTGTTCTGGCGTAACCTTTGCCATTTGTTCTATCGGCATTTCCCGAAAAGGGCCGCCTGATGCTGTCAATAAGATGCGTCTGACCTGCTTGCCCTCAGTGCCTGTTTTATAGTGAGCAGGCATACACTGGAAGATGGCGTTATGTTCGCTGTCTATGGGTAGTAAATGTGCGCCTGATGCCGTGACCGCATCCATGAAAATACCCCCAGACATCACCAAGGCTTCTTTATTGGCGAGCAAAACGGTTTTACCGACTTTAGCGGCGGCAAGGCTGGGCAACAATCCCGCCGCACCGACGATGGCTGCCATCACCGAATCCACTTCATCCAACGTAGCGACTTCTTCCAGTGCCTTAGTGCCTGTCAGTACCTTGATGTCGGCCACAACAGAATTGCTGATTTTATGTTGGAATTCTTTAGATTTTTCTTTATTTACGACAACGGCATACTCGGGATGATGCGTGAGGCATTGCTCGAATAGATCATCAATGTTTGTGTTTGCTGTTAACGCTACGATTTTGTAGAGGTGTGGATGCCGCGCGGCGACATCCAGGGTACTTACACCGATTGAACCAGTTGCGCCCAATATGCAGAGTCCCTTCATCCAGCCGCACCTGTTGCTTGAGCATCTTCAATTATTCTGTAAATCAGGTAGATACCCGCGTAGAAAAATGGCGCTGCTGCAATCAGGCTGTCCAGTCTATCAAGTATTCCACCATGACCAGGCAGTATGGAACCGCTTTCCTTCACGCCACTTTGGCGTTTGACCACACTAAAGAATAAGTCCCCAAATATTGAAATTAATACGGTTAATATTGACAGTAATACCACGTCAGAAGCGTTCATCAGCGGGAAGCTATAAATCAGGCATAATAAAATACCACAGACTAAACCAGCTAATAATGCGCCATAAAAACCCGCCATGGTTTTACCAGGACTAATTTCCGGTGCGAGCTTTGATTGACCAAACTTTTTCCCGACAAAAAAAGCGGCAATGTCTGCAGCCCAAATCAGCACTAAGAAATACATTGTCATTTCTGCGCCGTAAAGAATTCTTAAGCGGACAAAAAACAACCATGCCGACATTAAAACAAACCAACCTATTAATGCTTTGTTACGAGGCTTTAATTCCAACTGTAGTACACCTGTTGGTGAGTGCTTGATGAGTATCATAACCAACACCCAAAAAATCACCGGTGGAATAACTAACCACTCTAACGCCCCTGAATACAGCCTGACATCCGGTATATTAAGGTATTCCATGAACGTACTAATGGATGTCCAGCCAGCTTTTTTGACGTACTGATAAATGTCTTGTTGTCCGGTTTCGATGACATATTGCAAGCCTTCAAGGAATTGCGTCCAAAAATGTAACCATAGCATCGGCACAATAAGGCTTAGTAGAAACAAGTATTTCTTGTATGGCTGGTTGATTCCGATTAGATGACTCCATTCCCAAGCCGCCATCAGCATAATCAGGCCAAACACCAAAGAAAAATACTCCCCTGGTAACTGAAAAACTGCCATGACGACCAGAGGCACCAGAATGGCGGCGGTAATTACTCGCTGTAATAACATTTTTTTATTGTCTAGGGTTGAAATGAAGCTGATTTATTGAGTATTTGCTCACCAGTATGTCCAAAGCGCCTTTGGCGACCTTTAAAGCTATTGATGGCCTCGTTCAATGAATTCTGGTTAAAATCCGGCCAGAGTGTATCGGTGAAATAGAACTCTGCGTAAGCTAATTGCCATAATAAAAAATTACTGACTCTTTGTTCACCACCTGTGCGTATAAAAAGATCAGGATCCGGCAAACCAGCGGTAGATAAATGTTCACTAACTAATAGTGGGCTAATGGGTTGTTTGGTTAATTCTCCAGTCGCCATTTTATCGACGACTTTCTGAAACGCCTGAGCTATATCCCAATGTCCACCGTAGTTAGCGGCAATCACTAAGGTCAAGGCTTTATTGTCTTTTGTCCGTGCTTCGCCTTCTGTCATTATTTGTTGCAAGGTATCAGGGAATGCCGATCTATCGCCGATAAATCGCACACAAATATTATTTTTATCGAGTGTGCTGATTTCCCTTTTCAGCGTTTCAACAAACAACTTCATTAACAAGGAAACTTCTTCTTTAGGTCTACGCCAATTCTCGCTGCTGAACGCAAACAATGTTAATACTTCTATTCCCTTATTGGCACTGTGTTCAACAATTTTTCTGACCGCCTTAACGCCCGCTTGGTGACCGAATGCACGCGGCATAAAGCGTTTTTGCGCCCATCTGCCATTACCATCCATGATAATGGCGATATGGCGGGGCAACCCGTTTTGGGTTATAAAATCAGGGTTATCAGCAGCAGCCATTGACTAACTCATCATTAAATAGACAAAAGGTCGGCTTCTTTTGCTTCTAACAACTTCTCGACTTCTTTGACGTACTGATCGGTTAATTTTTGAATTTTTTCTTCACCGTTGTGTGCTTCATCTTCGGAGACAAGTTTTTCTTTGAGGGCATCTTTGATTTCCGCATTGGCATCACGGCGAATATTTCGGATCGCAACACGGCCATTCTCGGCTTCATTTTTAACGACTTTTACCAGAGTCCGGCGGCGTTCTTCAGTAAGCGAAGGTAATGGTATACGAATAACCATGCCATTTGTCGCAGGATTTAAACCCAAATCGGATTTTAATATAGCTTTTTCTATCGCCTGAACCATGGCCTTTTCCCAGGGTGTGATGGTCAATGTACGTGCATCTTCTACTGCGATATTAGCGACTTGCGACAAAGTCGATTCATTGCCGTAGTATGAGACGGTAATTTGATCCAGCAAACTGGGATGCGCCCGCCCCGTTCTGATTTTAGAAAACTCATGTTTCAGGGCTTCTATACTTTTGCCCATACGGGTTGCAGCACCCTGTTGAATATCACTAATCATATTACGTTCCTCGTTCAATAAGCGAACCTATCTCTTCGCCTAGCATCAATCTTTTTATAGCACCTGGTTCAAAAATATTCATGACCCGCATAGGGACATTATTGTCGCGACATAAAACTAACGCGGTTGTATCCATGACGTTAAGGCGTTGATCTAAAGCCTCATCATACGTTAAGTGCGGGTAAAAAATCGCATCTTTGACTTTTTCAGGATCGGCGGAATACACGCCTTTAACTTTAGTTGCTTTAATCATCAATTCCGCATTGATTTCGATAGCCCTAAGACTGGCTGCGGAATCGGTCGTAAAAAACGGGTTGCCTGTACCCGCCGCAAAAATGACCACCCGACCTTTTTCCAAATGTCGCACGGCTCGGCGACGGATGTAGTCTTCACATACCTGATTGATTTTCAACGCCGACATCACCCTGACTTGCTGACCCAAATGTTCAAGCGCATCTTGCATCGCCAAAGCGTTAATAACGGTTGCCAGCATACCCATTTGGTCGCCAGTTACGCGATCCAAACCTTCAGCGGCTTTTTGAGCACCACGTAAAATGTTGCCGCCGCCAATAACCAAGCCTACCTGAATACCCATGCCGCATAACTCTATGATTTCCAGAGCCAAACGTTTGAGTATATCGGCATCAATGCTACCGCCAGCTTCACTCATTAACGCTTCACCGCTCAATTTCAGCAATATTCTTTGGCAAATTGTATCTGTCATAACGTTTTTAGATGAGTGTTTGTAGTTAGGTTAACGTACTCAAGTGGGCAGATCATATTCTTACTTATAGCGATTTCATACCGGATTAAGTCAACTATCAGTCGCTATAGTTAGTCGGTTTTACCTTCACTGGCTCTTACTTGCTCCATCACTTCGTCGGCAAAATTGCCTTCTTTTTTCTCGATGCCTTCACCGACTTCAAAGCGGGTAAAACCGACGACTGAATTTCCTTTAGATGCCACTAATTTGGCGACTGTTAGCTTGTCGTCTTTAATAAATGGTTGGCCTAACAAGGTAATTTCACCAAAAAACTTACTGATGCGGCCTGTCACCATTTTTTCAATAATATCGGCGGGTTTGCCACTTTCCGCTGCTTGCGCCCGAAAAATTTCTTTTTCTTTTTCGATAGTTTCTGGTGAAACTTCGTCTTCGGATACACATATAGGCTTACTTGCAGCGATGTGCATGGCGATGTCTTTGCCTAGCTCAGGATCGGCTGCGGTCAACTCAATCATCACACCAATTTTGCTGCCATGTAGGTAACACGCTGTGCCACCGCTTGCGGTCTGGTATTTTTGAAAACGTCTGACGGTTATGTTTTCACCTAATTTAGCAATCAGACTCCTGCGTAATTCTTCAACCGTCTGTCCATCAGCTAACGGCATAGACGATAACTCATCGTCAGTCTTAACAGGCGCAGTCAACAAAGCGGTGGTGATACTGCCGACAAATTTAACGAAATCATCCGCCTTGGCAACAAAATCAGTTTCGCAGTTAACATCCGCCATAACGACTGTCTTGCCATCGTCACTGACTTTTACGCCAATAATGCCTTCTGCCGCTATACGACCTGATTTTTTATCCGCTTTGGCTAAGCCGGATTTACGCATATTTTCAATGGCTAATTCCATATCACCGTTAGTTTCAACCAAGGCTTTTTTGCATTCCATCATGCCGGAACCCGTGCGCTCACGCAGCTCCTTAACCATTACTGCACTAATTGTATTGCTCATGTTTGTAATCTCTCGTTATTCATCACTATAAAAACGCCCCCAAAAGGAGGCGTTTTGAACTACATATCACCAGTCGTTAAGTTGCGACCTAAATAAACCGCATTAGCAAAGCTTATTCTGCTACTGATTCTTCAACAAAATCATCGGCTTTAGCTGACAAACCCAAGCCTGCCGATTTAGCATCCATGACCGTTGCAGAAACGCTTTCACAATAGAGCTTTACCGCCCTGATTGAATCGTCGTTGCCAGGAATGATGTAATCAATGCCTTCTGGTGAATTGTTGGAATCAACAACGCCAACCACGGGGATGCCTAATTTTTTTGCTTCACTGATGGCGTTTTTTTCGTAACCGACATCCAGTACGAAAATGACATCAGGAACGCCTTTCATGTCTTTAATTCCGCCTAAGCTGCGTTCAAGTTTTTCCAGTTCGCGCTCCATGCCCAAAGCTTCTTTTTTGCCAAAGCGTTGGTATAAAGTGCCATCTGCCTTCATGGCTTCCAGTTCTTTAAGGCGGGTAATTGATTTTTTTATGGTTTTAAAATTGGTTAACATGCCGCCTAACCAGCGGTGATTAACATAAGGCATACCGCAACGCGCCGCTTCTTCAGCAACCAGTTTACGAGCTGCTTTTTTAGTACCAACCAAAAGCACAGTGCCTTTGTTTGCTGTTACTTGACCAAGATAGTTCATCGCGTCATTAAACATTGGAAGCGTTTTTTCCAAATTGATAATATGGATTTTGTTACGGGAACCGAACAGGTAATTAGCCATTTTAGGATTCCAATAACGGGTTTGGTGTCCAAAGTGGACGCCCGCTTCAAGCATTTGACGCATTGATACTGCTGACATTCATTACTCCTAAGATTATATTTCCGAAACCTTGATTTCGGGTTGGGTTAAGCCTCCGCTTATCCCGCCTGGTAACCAGCTTTAACTAAATGAAGCCAGCACCCTACCAAGCGTGACGATAGGCGTGAGTATTTGTTGTGTAAATCAACTCGTCTTTATACCATAATCAACTTTTTACAACAAGCCGAACTCTGTTAAAATCACAGATATTACATAGGCACAAGACAAAAGGCACAAGGTTAAAAACCTATGCAATTTGGACTTTTAGCCTTTTCTTTACGTCTTTTGCCTTGTATCTGTTATGTCTATCACCATTAAAACCGAAAGCGAAATTGAAAAAATGCGTGTCGCCGGAAAGCTGGCCGCCGAAGTCTTAGAAATGATTGAACCTCATGTTGTACCTGGGGTGACAACAGACGAGTTAAATACTATCTGTCATGACTACATCGTAAATACCCAAGGCACTATACCGGCTCCGCTTAATTATCGCGGCTTTCCGAAATCCATCTGCACATCTATCAATCATACGGTCTGCCACGGCATTCCCAGCGATAAAAAAATAAAATCCGGAGATATTATCAATGTCGATATTACCGTGATTAAAGACGGTTATCATGGTGATACCAGCAAAATGTTTTGCGTAGGTGAAGTTAGTCCGCACGCCAAACGGCTTATAAAAATCACCCAGGAAGCCATGTATCTCGGTATTAAACAAGTCAAACATGGCGCAACCTTAGGGGACATTGGCGAGGCAATACAACATTACGCCGAAAGTAACCGCTACTCGGTCGTTAGGGAATTTTGCGGACATGGCATCGGCAAAAACTTCCATGAAGATCCCCATGTCTTACATTACGGCAAAGCTGGCGAAGGCGAAGTGCTGGAAGCAGGCATGATAATTACGATTGAGCCTATGATTAACCTAGGCAAACGCCACGTTAAGGTCTTAGCGGACGGCTGGACGGCAGTCACTAAAGACCACAGCCTGTCTGCCCAATGGGAGCATACCGTTCTGGTTACCGAAAAAGGTTATGAAATCTTGACCTTACGGCAGGAAGAAATGGCTTTGGCATGAATAAAATGATCAGTTCCGACTGGCTGTCATTAAAAGAAAAGTTGCAAGAATTCAAGCAGCTTATTAAGCAAAATCATCTGGAACTGCAACAAAAATTTGACCCACATCTTTCGGTCAAAGATCTGCTCAATGAAAATTCTGATTTTATCGACGCAATATTAACCGCAAGTTGGCAACATTTTCTCGGTATCCAAGCCGACAATCTCTGCTTAATCGCTGTTGGCGGTTATGGTAGACGAGAGCTATTTCCGCATTCCGATATAGATATTGTCATCATTTTGGATGACAAGAATGTTTCCGTTTATCAGGAAATGATCACCCACTTCCTTACCTTCCTGTGGGATATTGGCTTAAAGCCTGGGCAAAGCGTACGTACGATTGAGCAATGCGTGGCGGCGGCATTAGACGACCAATCCATCATGACCAACATCATGGAAAATCGGCTGATTACGGGCAACACGATGCGTTACCAAACGCTGAAGAATGAAATAACGCCCGATAAAATATGGCCTTCTGACCAGTTTTTTGCCGCCAAAATGCTGGAGCAACAGCTACGCCACGCGAAATACCACGATACCGCTTACAACCTTGAACCCAATGTCAAGGAAGGGCCTGGTGGCTTACGCGATATGCAGGTTATAACCTGGGTATTTAAGCGCCAATACAACTCCAAAACCTTGCGGGAGTTGATTCAATACGGTTTTTTGCCGGAATCCGAATACAAGCAACTGATTTCCGGTCTGCACGTCTTGTGGCGGATTCGCTATGCCTTACACCTGCTTACAGGCCGCAGCGAAGACCGGTTGATTTTCGATTACCAGCGCGATCTCGCCCAACAATTCGGTTTCAGTACGGAAAACCAGAAATACAACGAAGATGTCGAGCAATTCATGCAGTTCTATTTCAAGACCATCTTGGAGCTACAACGCCTGAATGAAATGCTGCTGCAATTGTTTAATGAACGCTTTGTCCTGGGCGAATCCAGCAGGGCAGCCGAACCACTGAACGATCATTTTGTCGTCATCAACCATTACATAGAAGCCAAAGATGATAAGGTTTTTGAACGCCAACCCTTATCCTTGCTGGAAATCTTCCTCATCCTGCAAAAAAACACGACACTTAAGGGTGTCCGTGCTACGACGATCCGGCTGATCCGTAAAAACTTGTGCCTTATTGACGACAGTTTTCGTACAAACAAGGCCGCAAACTACTTATTTATGGAGATCTTCCGGCAACCACATGGCATTACAACCCAGCTTAGGCGAATGAACCGTTACGGCGTTTTGGCCGCTTATCTACCCTGTTTTGCCAACATCGTTGCCCGTATGCAATATGATTTGTTCCACATCTATACGGTGGATGAACACACGCTATTCGTTATCCGCAACTTACGGCGCTTTCTGCTCGACAAGCATAAGCATGAACTACCGTTCTGCAATGATGTGTTTTCCTTAATCAACAAGCAGGAAATCTTGTTTATTGCCGCGCTATTCCATGACATTGCCAAAGGGCTAAAAGGAGACCACTCGACGATTGGCGAAGATATAGCTAGGGATTTTTGCCGCCAACACGACTTTTCGGCGTATGACACTAAGCTCGTTACCTGGCTGGTACGCAACCATCTGGTGATGTCCATGACGGCGCAGCGCAAAGACATCAGCGACCCTGACGTAATCCATGAATTTGCCCAAAAAGTCGGCAGTATCGAATACCTTAACCATATCTACCTGCTAACTGTCGCCGACATCCGCGCAACCAACCCTGAGCTTTGGAATGCCTGGAAAGATTCGTTGCTTAAAGAGCTTTATTCGGCAACGCACAGCGCATTACGACGGGGTCTACAAAATCCACTCGCCTTAAAAGACCGCATCCTGGAACACAAAAAAGAAGCGCAAGATGCGCTGGTTGATCTCGGTTTTACTGAACCCGTGGTCGAGCAATTATGGCAACACGTCAGTGATGACTATTTCTTGCGTTATTCTAGCGACGAAATCATCTGGCAGTCATCAGCCATCGCATCGGTCAACGAGAAGGAATTACCTTTAGTCATCCTACGCTCACAAACCCGCAGAGGCAGCGCGGAAGTTTTTGTATATGCAAAAAATGTCGGCGCGGTGTTTTCGTTAAGTACAGCGACATTAGACCAATTGGGCTTGACCATTCTGGATGCCCGAATTATGACCACTGACGATGATTATGTGCTGAACACCTTTCAAGTACTTGAACAATCAGGCGAACCCATCAACGACAGCTACCGAATTAAGCATATCTGTGATGTCTTGAGGACAAATTTGCAGCAACAAAACGTTAAAGAGCAAAGAAATATCCATCGTCAATCCAGGCAAGCCAAGCACTTTCCTATCCCCACCAAAATCAAGTTCCACCCGGATCCGCTGAACAAACAAACTGTTCTCGAATTGATAACAACCGACCGGTCGGGATTGCTCTCCAAAATTGGTAGAGTATTTAACAGGCAGGATATCAATCTGCATAGCGCAAGAATCACCACGATAGGTAGCCGGGTCGAAGATATGTTCTATATCACTGACTTAAAGTTACAACCTATTTCTGACACAACAAAGCAAGAACGGCTGCGCCAAGAGTTACTCAATGTCCTAGACAATATCAAACCCAAAAAGACAGCAGCAGTTAAATAATAGGCTTCCCTCGCGCAAGTTTAGGTAACCGGCCTTCCAAACCCATTGCACTACGCATCACCTTATTTTTTGCAGGGAGAATCCGCTCAGCAAGCCCAAGACCTAAGTTCCGCAAAAATTTAACTGGCGGAATCTCATTGCTGAAAACCTGATAAAAAACATCCATGACCGTCATCATCTTCAGGTTTTCATTGCGGCGTATTTTCTCGTAACGCTTTAAAACCACCAGGTCACTGGGATCAAGCCCCTGCTTAACCGCGTCAACCAAAACTTCACCCAACGCAGCCGCATCCAGCAAGCCAATATTAACGCCCTGCCCAGCCAACGGATTAATCATGTGCGCGGCATCGCCCACCAACACTACGCCGGGTTTGACATAAGCTTGAGCATGTTGGCGCTTCAAAGGGAAACTTGCCGTCGCCAATACCTTTTTAACCTGCCCTAGAGCCTCTGGAAATGCCGCCATTAATTCGCTTTTTAGTTCATCCAGCGGAAGGGCTTTCAACCGGCTGACCTCATCCGGCGAGTGGTACCAGACAATAGAACCGTAATGTCCGGTTAATGGTAAAAATGCCTGCGGCCCTGTGGGTACAAACCGTTGCCAAGTAATATCCTGCTGGCCGTATTCTGTCTCGATATAAATAACCAATGCATGTTGCTTATAATCCCAACTAGTTACGCCCAAACCGACGGCTTGCCTGACCCTAGATTGCCCACCATCAGCAGCTACCAAAATTTTAGTCGATAACACCCTGCCATCATCAAAAACAATTTCCGTAGGCCAGCCAACGGAATACTGAATTTTATTGATGCTTACGGGCGATATAAGGCTTACATTGTCAAAATCAGACAGCCGATCCAGCAAAGCCAATTGAATCACCCGGTTTTCCACGATGTAACCCAATTGGGGGTAATTGATGTCATCGCTGCAAAATTCGGTATCCCCCGCCGTTTCCCAAACCCGCATACGGCGAAACGGACAAACCCTGCGGTTTTCTATGCCTTGCCAAGCCCCAACGGTTTCAAGGATTTTTTTGGACGCGATACTGAGTGCAGATACACGCAAATCATGCGGTTGCTCTGGAGAAAACGTAAGTGGCGGCGCATTCTCAATAACTGCTACCTGCAACCCACTGCCGCCCAGGCTACAAGCCACCGCAGCGCCCACCATTCCACCACCTACAATAATTACATCAAAACTCTGTTTCATAATTAACCAACAATATAATATGCTAATGCGAAATAATCACAACGTTTCAATACCACCGATCACTCAGCCAAAACAGAAATCAATCAGAGCGCAGTTGGAATTTTTTTTAGCTCCATTTAAGATATCACAAATTACTCATCAAAATTTAAAAGCAGCATTTCAGCAGCCAAGCTGTCTTGATGGTTTTTGATATCACAAACAACAAAAGACTGCGTGACAAAAAACCGTCAAATCTGTATGATTCAATGGTTTTGCCGCACTGCGGCCTTTGGAGAAAAGTTCGACACAGGTGCGGTTGAGGGTTTATAGGGAAAGTCTTAACCCTTAGATCAAACATACTTCAGAGGTGTCAATGAGTCAAAGTAATCTACCGTCCAGACAAGGTTTATATGATCCGCGCAACGAACATGATGCGTGCGGCGTGGGCTTTATCGTCCATATTAAAGGTCAAAAAAGCCATGCAATCGTGCGCCAAGGATTGGATTTACTTGAGAATTTAACCCATCGCGGAGCAGTCGGTGCTGATCCATGCGCAGGTGATGGCGCGGGAATCCTGTTACAAATCCCCGATGCTTTTTTTCAAGTTGAGTGCACCAATCTCGGAATCCCCCTCCCAGCAGCCGGAGATTATGCTGTCGGAATGGTATTTTTGCCGCGTAACGAAGCAGATCGCGCCATTTGTGAAACCTTATTGGCTCAGCTCGTTAACCAAGAAAAAGCTACCTTACTTGGTTGGCGTGATGTGCCAGTCGACAACAGCAGCCTGGGTTATTCTGTCAAACCTGTCGAACCCTTTATCCGACAAGTTTTTATTGGTCGAGGCGCAGATTGTGTCGATCAAGATGCCTTCGAGCGTAAGTTATTCGTCATTCGCAAACAAGTAGAAAATGCAGTCCGTGACTTGAAGCTGGACGGCGGCCACGCTTTCTACTTACCATCCTTATCCTCACGGACTATTGTTTACAAAGGGATGCTGCTTGCTAATCAAGTCGGCACCTTCTTTCCTGAGTTAAATGATGATCGCATTACCAGTGCATTAGCGTTAGTGCATCAACGTTTTTCCACCAACACCTTCCCAACTTGGGATTTGGCACATCCGTTCAGAATGATCGCCCATAATGGTGAGATCAACACGTTGACGGGCAATGTCAATGGCATGGCGGCGCGTCGCCATTCCATATCTTCTAAGGTGTTAGGCGACGATATTCACAAGCTTTGGCCTTTGATTGCGGAAGGCCAATCAGATTCGGCTTGTTTCGACAACGCACTCGAACTGTTGGTCGCTGGCGGTTATTCGATGGCACATGCCATGATGTTGCTGATTCCCGAAGCCTGGGCTGGCAACGATTTGATGGACGAGCAACAACGCGCCTTCTACGAATACAACGCCGCCCTGATGGAACCTTGGGATGGCCCTGCTGCTGTTGCTTTTACCGATGGGCGGCAAATCGGCGCAACCTTAGACCGTAATGGACTGAGACCCGCCCGCTATCTGGTTACTGATGACGATTTCGTTATTATGGCATCAGAAATGGGTGTTATCGAAGTACCGCAACACAAAATCATCAAAAAATGGCGTTTGCAACCCGGCAAAATGCTGTTGATCGACACCGAGCAAGGCCGGATTATCGACGATGCCGAAATTAAAGCCCAATTAGCCCAGTCACATCCTTATTCTGATTGGTTGAGCAAAACACAAATACATCTTGCTAAATTACCACCTGAAGTTGCGGCTATGGCACCTGATTCCAATACCTTACTGGACAGGCAACAAGCATTCGGTTATACCCAGGAAGACATTGAATTCCTAATCAAACCAATGGCGCAAACTGGCCAAGAAGCAATCAGTTCGATGGGAATTGATACGGCTCTGGCGGTATTATCAGACCGTCCACGTATGCTGTACGATTATTTCAAACAGGGTTTTGCACAGGTCACTAACCCCGCCATCGACCCTATTCGAGAAGAATTGGTGATGTCCCTGGTTTCTTTTATTGGCCCACGCCCCAACTTACTGGGTATTGATGAAGGCGGGACACACATGCGTCTTGAAGTCGAACAGCCGATTTTAACCAATCAGGATCTGGAAAAAATTCGCCGTATCGAAACACGGACGGACGGAGTGTTCAAGACCAAAACTTTAAGCCTATCTTATCCGACCGATTTGGGTTCAAGCGGCATGGAAGGCGCACTGGACAGGCTTTGTGTAGCGGCAAAACGCGCTGTGGAAGATGGCAATAACATCCTCGCGCTTTCAGACCGTGATATGGATTCAACCCATATAGCCATTCCCGCTTTGTTAGCCACTTCTGCTGTCCATCATTTTTTAACGCGTGAAGGTTTACGCACAAAAGTTGGTTTGGTGATTGAAACGGGTGAAGCACGGGAAGTCCAGCATTTTGCATTGCTCGCAGGTTATGGTGCAGAAGCAATCAACCCTTATCTAGCGTTTGATACCTTATCAAACTTATGTGAAAGCATAGCTGGTCTTAGCGAATACGAAGCGCATAAACGCTACGTCAAAGCCGTCTCCAAAGGTTTGCTCAAGGTAATGTCCAAAATGGGTATTTCTACTTACCAATCCTATTGCGGCGCTCAGGTTTTTAATGCGATTGGTTTGGCAGAACCCTTTTTGGAAAAATATTTCACTGGCACAACCAGCACCACCGAAGGCGCTGGTCTCGCAGAAATAAGCGAAGAAACCGTACGTCGTCATCGGCTTGCATTTGGCAACGCACCTTTGTTAAGAGATGCCCTGGATGTGGGCGGCGAGTACGCTTACCGGATTCGCGGTGAAGCCCATGCCTGGACACCGGCATCGATCAGCAAGCTACAACATGCCACGCGCAGCAACAGCCGTGAGTTGTTTGATGAATTCTGTAGCCTGATTGATGAGCAAAACGAAACACTACTGACGTTGCGCGGCTTAATGTCGTTCAATGAAGATGCCGACCCAATTCCATTAGAAGAAGTTGAACCCGCAGCCGCAATCGTCAAACGTTTTGCGACCGGTGCCATGTCATTTGGTTCGATTTCCTACGAGGCGCACACCAACTTAGCGATTGCCATGAACCGTATCGGTGGCAAATCGAATACAGGTGAAGGCGGGGAGTTGTCAGAACGCTTCAAACCTTTGGCGAATGGCGATTCCATGCGTTCAGCTATCAAACAGGTTGCGTCTGGTCGTTTTGGTGTGACCACCGAATATCTGGTCAATGCCGATGACATCCAGATAAAAATCAGCCAAGGCGCGAAGCCGGGTGAAGGTGGACAATTACCAGGACACAAAGTGGATGCCGTAATCGCTAAAGTGCGCCATTCCACGCAAGGTGTTGGTTTAATTTCACCGCCACCGCACCATGATATCTACTCGATTGAAGATCTGGCGCAGTTAATCCACGACTTAAAAAATGTTAACCCTAAAGCCAGAATCAGCGTCAAACTGGTGTCTGAAGTGGGTGTTGGCACGGTGGCGGCAGGCGTATCCAAAGCCCATGCCGATCATGTGACTATTGCAGGTTATGATGGCGGTACCGGCGCAAGCCCGATGACCTCCATTAAACATGCAGGCTTACCTTGGGAAATTGGCCTTGCCGAAACCCATCAAACCTTAGTGCTTAACCAGCTTCGCGGACGTATAGCCGTGCAAGTTGATGGCGGTTTGCGTACAGGGCGAGATGTTATCATTGGTGCCTTATTGGGTGCTGACGAGTTCGGTTTTGCAACCGCGCCTTTGATCGTTTCTGGCTGTATCATGATGCGTAAATGCCATTTGAATACCTGCCCAGTCGGCGTTGCCACGCAAGATCCAGAACTGAGGAAACGCTTTACTGGACAACCAGAGCATGTGGTCAATTATTTCTTCCTGGTCGCCGAAGATGTCCGCCGCTGGATGGCGAAACTGGGTTTCCGTACCATCAACGAAATGATTGGCCGTTCCGATAAGCTCAATATGCAACCCGCACTTGCCCATTGGAAATCCCAAGGGTTGGATTTCAGCCGGATTTTTTACAAGCCAACTGTTGCTGAAAACACGGCAGTTTTCCAATGCGAAGCTCAAGATCATGGCTTGGAAAAGGCTTTAGACCATGAATTGATTAAACAGGCACAACCTGCTTTGGAACACGGAAAACCCGTTCAGATCAACATTCCTATTCGTAACGTCAACCGCACGTTTGGCGCGATGTTGTCAGGTGAAGTCGCCAAACGCTATGGGCATAAAGGCTTGCCTGATGACAATATCGCTATTCACGTCAAAGGTACTGCCGGACAAAGTTTCGGTGCGTTTTTGGCACAAGGCATCAGTATCGAACTGGAAGGCGACGGGAATGATTACGTAGGCAAAGGCATGAGCGGTGGACGTATTGCCATCATGCCACCGAAAGAATGCAAAATTAATCCCGCTGAAAATATCATAGTCGGCAACACCGTTTTATACGGCGCAATCAGCGGAGAATGCTATTTTAATGGCATTGCTGGGGAACGCTTTGCCGTCCGCAACTCCGGCGCTATCGCTGTCGTAGAAGGCGTGGGCGATCATGGCTGTGAATACATGACGGGTGGTGTAGTCGTCGTGCTTGGTCAAACCGGACGCAATTTTGCTGCGGGTATGTCTGGTGGCGTGGCATACGTGCTGGATGAAATCGGCGATTTCAGCAGACGTTGCAATATGGCGATGGTCGAACTCGAACCCATTCCCGCAGAAGACGAAACTCTGGAAACCATTGCCCATCAAGGCGGCGATATGGAAACGCATGGTCGCGTCCATATCATGTCAGATATGACCCGTAATGACGCGCAACGACTGAAACGCTTGATACAAAACCACAAACACTATACAGGTAGCCAGCGCGCTGGGCATATCCTGGAAAACTGGGATGTCTATTTGCCGCGTTTTGTCAAAGTCATGCCGGTCGATTACCGCGAAGCGCTCAAGCAAATCCAGGTATTGCAAATATCTGCAACCGCATAAAAATTTAAGTAGAAGGTATTTAAGATGGGTAAACCAACCGGGTTTATGGAAATTCCACGCGCTGAACGACGCTATAAGCCAGCGAGCGAGCGTATTCAGCATTATCGGGAATTCACACTCGTCCCTAGCGATGCGGAAATGTCCCAGCAAGGCGCGCGCTGTATGGATTGCGGCATTCCTTATTGCCATAATGGCTGCCCCGTCAACAACATCATCCCGGACTGGAATGAAATGGTGCATCGGGGCGATTGGCAACATGCCTTGGCCATTTTGCACAGCACGAATAACTTCCCCGAATTTACTGGCCGGATTTGCCCTGCACCTTGCGAAGCTGCGTGTACGCTTAACCTGAATGACCAACCCGTCACTATCAAGTCGATTGAATGTGCCATTATCGACAAAGGTTGGGAAATGGGCTGGGTTAAACCGCAAATTCCTTTGCATAAGACTGGCAAAAGAATTGCCGTTATTGGTTCAGGCCCGTCAGGTATGGCTTGTGCCCAACAACTTGCCCGTGCTGGTCATGATGTGGTCATCTATGAAAAAAATGACCGCATCGGTGGTTTGTTACGTTATGGCATACCCGATTTTAAGATGGAAAAACATCTTATCGACAAACGCATCGCCCAAATGCAAGCTGAAGGCGTTAAATTCAGGCCAAACAGCCATATTGGCGGGAACATATCTGCAAAAGCACTGCTCGCTGACTATGATGCAGTCGTTCTGGCGGTAGGCTCCGAAAAACCCCGTGATTTAGAAGTATCTGGTCGCAATGAATTGGATGGTATTCATTACGCTATGGATTTCCTTCGCCAACAAAACAAGCGCAATGCTGGCGACGTTATTCCCGAAGATATAGCTATCAGTGCGAAAGGTAAGCACGTTGTAGTTATTGGTGGTGGAGATACGGGTTCTGACTGTATCGGCACGTCTATTAGACAAGGTGCAACATCTGTCACGCAGATAGAAATCCTCCCTAAGCCGCCCGAAAAAGAAAATAAACTGATGACGTGGCCTTTATGGCCCAACAAATTTCGCACCTCGTCTTCACAGGAAGAAGGATGCGACCGCCATTGGAGCGTCAACACGAAAAGCGTTACTGGCGAAGACGGTAAAGTAACCCACCTAAACGCTATTCAAGTCGAATGGAAACAAGAAGCCGGTCAATGGAAAATGGGCGAAGCACCTGACAGCGCATTTACCTTACAAGCCGATTTGGTACTTTTGGCTATGGGATTTGTCCATCCCATACATGATGGCTTATTACAAGAATTAGGCGTAGAACGCGACCCTCGCGGAAACATTAAAGCCAATGAAAAACAATACCAAACCTCAATAGACAAAGTCTTCGCCGCCGGCGACGGACGACGCGGACAATCCTTGGTGGTATGGGCAATCCGTGAAGGTAGGCAAGCCGCCCGTGCGGTGGATGAATATTTGATGGGCTATTCGGAATTGCCTAGATAATAAGCACGTCAATAAATACCCCTTTAGTTCTGGGACAATGCTGATTTAGTTCCTTCTCCCTTGAGGGAGAAGGTTAGGATGAGGGGGATATAAATAATCCATGCCAGAACTACCCGAAGTCGAAACCACAGCCTGTGGTATCGCGCCACATATTGAAGGGCAGACAGTCAACCAGGTTATTGTCCGACAACCGCAACTCCGCTGGCCAGTACCGGAAACACTGAATGAAACCTTAGCGGGTATCAGGATTAATTCAGTCTTCAGAAGAGCTAAATACCTGCTTTTCACGACGGATATAGGCACAGTAATCGTGCATTTAGGCATGTCTGGCAGCTTGCGGATATTGCCAAAAGATAAATCCGCCGATAAACATGACCACATCGACTTCCTCTTTAACAACGGCACGGTGCTGCGTTATAACGACCCACGCCGCTTCGGATCAGTGTTATGGACAAAATCTCCCGCAGCAGAACACAACTTACTCAAAGACTTAGGTCCAGAACCACTATTATCTGAATTTGACGGTAAGTATCTTTACCAACAATCCAGAAATCGCAAATCTCCCGCCAAGTCATTCATCATGGATAGCCATATTGTCGTCGGAGTTGGCAATATCTACGCAAATGAAGCCTTATACATGGCAGGCATACACCCCGCACGCCACGCCGGAAAAATCTCTTTAGTACGTTATCAACACCTTGCCGACTGTATCAAAACCGTATTACAAGATGCCATTCAACAAGGCGGGACAACGCTACGAAATTTTGTCAATGAAGCCGGAAATCCCGGCTATTTCAAGCAGCAGTTACGAGTGTATGGTCGTGGCGGTCACCATTGTGTCCACTGTTTGCGATTGCTTACGCAAATAAGGATTGCCAACCGCTCTACGGTGTTCTGTAGTCATTGCCAAAAGTGAAGATCCGCAATTACCCATAATTAACTGACCTTGACCCTGAACTAGCCAGTTTGATTATGACTAGCCCGTGTGTTCCACAAAGGTGTCAAAGCCATCACCGATGATTTGGTTTAATTAAATCGAGACCTTTGCACGCCCCCAAGCCCCAAAACGGGTAAAATAGACCTTTATTCAAGACCGAGCAACAGCCTATGTCCTGGAAGAACCTAGCCAGTTTAAGCGACGCCCTTGTCAAGCACCATGTAGCCT
>NZ_JBEBKJ010000059.1:0-22719 GCF_040079455.1 Methyloglobulus sp.
CTCGTTCTCCAAGTGTGCAACGTGGCATGACGGCATGATTCATTGGTTTGTCGTTACCTATAATTCGAGCTTATCAGTTAATGTTTAGCCACTACCGATTAATAGTAATCGTAGGCGGATTCAACATAGATGAATCCCCAGGTCAGCCCAATTAAAATAATAGCCTAAGGAGTTGATGATGCTGTCGAAAATAACTGTTGCCGATTATATGACCAAAAGGCTGGTTTCGCTCTCCAAGGAAACGAATGTGTTTGATGCCATTAAAAAATTGCTGGAAAATAAAATAACCTGTGCCCCGGTTATTGATGAGCATGGGCAATTAATTGGAATGTTCTCAGAAAAAGATGGCATGCGTGTGGTTTTAGAAAGTGTCTATGACCAGGGCATGTTTGGAAAAGTGGGGGATTTTATGTCCACGGAGATTATTAGTGTCGAAGCCAATTCCAGCATTGTAAATTTAGCGCAAAAATTCCAGGGTTCCTCAGTAAGAAGCTATCCTGTTTTTGACCATGCCAAACTGGTTGGCATCATTAGCCGTACAGATGTATTGAGGGCGTTGGTTTCTTAGGATAATCTGAGATGTCTTTCAGCAAGGTTGTTTCATTGGACATTCGTTATGTATTCTCCGATTATGGTTACGCAACATAATTATGCCTTGGTTCATATAATGAATGGCTTTCTGCGGGCAGAATTTTTTTAAGCGAAATTTAGCCAATAAGGTTTGGCAACCGCACTCTAGAGGTAACGTCCATGACTATGTTGCTTAAGCCAATAGAACTGAAGGGCTTAGTTGAGAATGCTAGATATTACGAATACACAAAAGCGGCCGATCCCATAGGTTCTGGTGCCATTTCCCCAATCCCCTTTGCAGAATTCGGTAGCGAGTTGCATGAAACGGGCTGCACCCGAATTATCCCGCTAGACATAAGTTTGAAACTAGGCTGCGAAGGGCCTGCAACCAGCCCTGCGCTGTGTGCCAACTTCGTGCGTATCCTTGCCGGTGAAGCGTTGTCCACGAATTTCAACGCAACATCGCAACTCTTTTATGTCATGTATGGTAATGGACGAACTGACTTTGATGGTACAGACATTCCGTGGAAGACGGGTGATTTTGTGGTATTGCCAATTGGTAAAGAAACGCGCCATTTTGCTGCTGCCGATTCTGCATTTTACCTAGTCCATGATGAGCCGCTCATGCGTTATCTGGGTGCTACCGCAAACATTCAACGCTTCAAACCAACACTTTACACGTCAGAGGATTCGCTACGGGAATTGGATATAGTAAGACAAGAGGCTGATGCCTTGAACCGGAGTCGCATTAGCGTGCTGCTTGCCAACAAGGCAATGGATCAAACCTTAACGGTAACGCATACGCTTTGGGCTATGCTAGGAGTACTGCCAATGAATGCCGTGCAATTACCGCACCGGCATCAATCTGTTGCCCTTGATTTAATCTTAGATTGTGATCCGGGTTGCTATACGCTTGTTGGTACAAGGATTTCAGTAAAAGGCAAGATATTGAACCCGACCCGAATCGATTGGAAACCGTATTCAGCATTCATTACACCCCCAGGTTATTGGCATGCCCATTTTAATGAGTCTTCAAAAGAAGCCCATTTAATACCCCTGCAAGATGCAGGGTTACAAACTTACTTGAGAACCTTGGACATCAAATTCGTGCTGCCCAATGGAGACGCACCTGCGCCATGAAGCCAGTTTTTTCCAAAGCTGGTAAACATAATGGAATGAAACCAAGGCAACAGGGATACCGCATTCCCTATACCTGACCTTGGCTCATATCAACCAACGAATACATTGCTGGCCAATTGTTGCCGTTCAGATATTCAGAAAGCCGAACCTCAATTTTATTTATCCAGACCTTCAAGAAAGTAATATTCTGCGATGAAAGTATTAAGCCGGACAGTGAGAATTCGTTCGAACCTGATGACACCAGCCACTATTTCAGCACTGTTTTAAATCTGTAAGCCTTACTTTGACGTGCGTAGCAAAATCCAATGCTACAATTACATGCGAGGTTTGCTTACTTAAAAATTGTGTTCGCAGTACTATCCTTACCAGAAGAATTATAGTGATCCACGGTCAGGCGACTTACAAAAAAATGAGTTATCCAGGCTTTGTGTACTGCACATTACTCAGCTTTCAAGGCTTGGCAATACTGAACTGCATTCAAAACTTGGGGAAAGCTGTCATTTCATTGCGGTGGATTGACCACGACATAATTGACATTCGAACCGGCATATTGCGGCTTGTACCACGTGTTGCCGCAGCGTTGGTAATTAAAGCCATTGACATTGACCATTTGACAAGAGGGCGGCATTGCTGCGGCAGTAATAATTGACCCTACCGCAAGGCCTGCAACCCCAATGGCGATGGCAGCGCCGACACCGATCGTCGTCATGGTCGCGATGGTAGTGATAATCGCCGTGGTAGCCATGGCAGCCATAGCGTCGGATATTGACATCCCGATTGATATTCACATTCGTGTTGTTGATATTGATGTCCCTGTTGATTTTGTTGCGGCGGTTAATAACTTTATTTCTATCAATATGCCGATTACCGTTGACGTTGACACGTGTGCTGCCACGTACTTGGCGAGCTGTAGCATCCCCTGGGAATATGCAAAGAGTTACGGTTATTAGGCTCACTATTGTTTGATATTCGTCTTATAGTGTGAAACCCAACAATCAGGATGTTATTGTTGGTTTTTTATTTTCAATATGATGCTACCAAATAAAAGGGGTAGTGTCAGTGTTATGTAGTGCAATCTAAGTGCTTGCCTGAAGCAAGCATAGATCAGGTTTATTTTTTGGATAAGAATGCATGAAAAAAACCAACAACATCAAGGCATTAAATGGAAATCATTGCCCTATATGGAATCTGTAAACACCGCTTCTCACTTTATTTCTTTTGTAAAATCGCAACGTTGCTTAATCAGCGATGATGTGCCATTAACGCCAATATCTTTAGCAATCATGGCAATAACGCGGTCATCTTGATCGTAACCGATATGGGCATCCATCGGATTGGCAAGGTCGGACAACCCGAAAGCATCCATGATTTTAGTAATATTGATATTAACATTGGTGATCTTGGCACAGAGCCTGGAGTCAATATATTTTTCGGCAAATTCGTGCGGTATACCATAACTTAACAAGTCGTTTGGATCACTAAAGGCAATAATTTCAGTTTTATTGACCATCCGCTTTTTATAATTAGCACCTTTAGGATCGCAATAGTTTTTTTCTTGTCCAGCAACTTCTGGAAGCTCCCGGCCCATTTGCAGTATAGGGAGTTGGTTGGACAGCATGAACATGGAAATCTGTTTATTTTGCAATGCCTGAATTGCTTTTATAGAAAGGCTATCTTTTTGGTTAGCGCGTACATTTTTCCTGGGCGATGCCAATAAGGAAGCAATGCGCTGCATCCCATCCGTTGTGATACGGCTGCCCAGGCTATGGGAGATAAAGACATAATGATCATGGGCGATATGTTCTGCATGGGCATCAGTCAGGTTCATACACTCATGTTTACCGCTTTCCGGCAGATCCTCCCAATCGCCAGTCGCCATCCAACAAAACGACTGTGAGAATGCGGACAGAATAGGTTGCCTACTTTGTCCGAGGTAAATAATCGGATCGGGGACGGTATCATTGCTGAATTTTTTCAACAAGCCATTCATTTTGGCACGACGGAAATCATATTCCCCCGAATTATCAAAAGCCAACAAGTCTTTTTCATGCCGGGTAATTTTTGACCAGGTCAATTCGTAGAAGGTCAGTTCTTTGCCGTTCTGCTCATTAAGCAGGTGCATCACCCTCAAATTGCCGAGTTCTTTTCCCGGAAATAAAAAAGAACTCAGGGCAATATTTTTCTGGGTTTCAGAGCGCACGTCCAAGCTTAGTTTCCTGGCCAGTTTTTCCAGGAATTGAGTCGCATAGCCCGGAAAATGATCGCCTACACCGTGGACAAACAATATCTTTGTTTTTTCGGGCTTTTGAGCCAGGTCGGCATCAATACCGGCAAAAGGGCTGTCCCACACTTGGCATAAGCGGGTATCTTCATTTTCGGCTTTTTTCAGGATGGTTTTGGCAACGCCTTTGCCTACGCTGGCGCAACCGGAGAATAATATGACGATTGAAAGCGACGACAACAGCCATCGGATTATTACAACGCTATCTTTCCAAACCTTATTCATGATTACCCCTAACTTAACTATTAAGTTCTTTAATTTATCAGTCAATTTTTTAAATTTCACCCTAGAGTTTGAGATAATCCCCCCCTCTGTTTAATTTAATCCAAAATTTAAAGGCATTATGCGTAAGCAAAACCGAAGAAGGATAAAAGGACATCTCTTTTTGCGTTATGAATTGCCGATTATGCTGTTGATCGCATTGTTGCCGGTATTTTTCACATTAGGCTTATCTTATTTATGGATCGAAACCAGCATCGAACATGAAATGTCATTTCTTGCCAATGCGACGGCTAGACGAGCCGACAACATCCTCAAGGTCACCGAATCAAATCTTAAGCAATTGGCCGAGCAAACGTCCGCCCGTTGCGATCAATCCGCTGTCGATTTCATGCAGGATAAAGTTTTTAATGTCCTGTATATACGGGAAACCGGCATTATTAACGACAATAAATTGATGTGCAATGATGTGAAAATATTCAACCCTCCGGTCGACATTACGGAGATTGAACACAGGCGCATAGCGGAAAAGGATGGCGATATTGCGATAGTGCCTCCCGTAACAACCCTCCGAGGCGGCAAGTCGCTCTTAGTCAACTATAGAGTAAGCGCAACCCAGTATGTAAACGCCTTAATCGATCCTGATATTTTCGCAGAATTTCACGAGTACGTTCGGCTCGGTGAAGTCAGTGGCGTATTTTTGGTTCGGGAAGATGGCAAAGCGGTCATCAGTTTTGGCTCGATGTCCGAACGCGAGTTGCCGCCCATGACTGTCAATCCAGAACATGTGCAGCATTTTCATGGCAACGTGTTTTCTATTTACAAGTCGGGCGATTTCCCGATTTATGCTGTTGTAACGGCCTCACCGGCATTTATTTTTAAACATTGGCGCCGTGATGCCTTATTTATAGCGGTGCTCGGTGGTTTCGTGTCCTTGGGACTTGTCCTGTTGATGAAAAGAAACCGAAAGCATTCCAATTTGTTACAAGGCGAACTTTGGCAAGCCATTGAAAAAGAGGAGTTTTACATTCATTACCAACCCATAATGGATTTGGACAATATGCGGTGTGTCGGCGCTGAATCTTTGTTACGCTGGAAACACCCGAATCGTGGCTTAATTATGCCCCTGACTTTTATTCCGATTGCCGAGCAAACCGGTATGATTCGTCATATCACACAATGGTTAATTGGTCGGATAGAATTTGAGCTTGGGAAATTTATGGGGGGGCATCCTGAAATATATATCAGCATCAACTTAAGTCCGTCTGATTTGGGGGCGGACGGTCATAAAAACTCTAAAGAGGAGTTCTTGTTTAACCGCATTCCAAATCAACAGGTTCTCTATGAAATCACAGAGCGAAGCCTATTACCTGACAATCACGCCACTAATGAAACGATGGAAAACTTGCGTAATAACGGAGCCAAGCTTGCGCTTGACGATTTTGGGACCGGTTACTCCAGCCTAAGTTATCTCCATCGCTTTCCTTTGGATTATCTCAAAATAGATAAGTCTTTTGTGGACAGTATCCAGAACGAAACAGCGAGTACAGGTTTAATCGACCATGTGATCAGTATCGCCAGCACAATGAATATTGGGATCATAGCGGAAGGGATTGAGCATGATTACCAAATCGCATACTTAAAAAAAAATGGGGTTAAATTCGGCCAAGGTTTTTACATCGCCGAACCTCTACCCATCGAAGATTTTGTTGCCTTTCTGCATGAAAAAAACAGTAAAAGATCGAGTACCCTTACATAATGACTAATTCAATGGTCTATGTTACCTAACTTTAGACTAAAGCGGCAAAATGGATAAGGGTGTTTTATGGCCTTGAAGTGGACACAACCGATTACGGAGACATAACGAAAATGGCCGTTCAAGTGTTCACAGTTCCGCTTTATTTCGACTATGGTGCAACATTTCTGTGGGGAATCACCGGTGCGCTTGTAGGTGCCCGACGTGGCTATGATTTGTCCGGCGTTGCCGCACTCGCTCTTATTTCATCTACGGGCGGTGGGCTTATGCGCGACGGACTCTTTCTCCAAAATGGCCCACCCGCGCTGTTACAGACTCCCATCTACTTGCTTATCGTGGCCGCCGCCGCAGTACTCGTGTTCGCCGTTGGTGCGCGATTGGATCACTACCGGCGCTATCGGCATTTTTCGGGCCTGATTCAGGTGGTGGACGCGCTGGGCTTGGGTGCGTATGCCGTCGTTGGCATGCAATTAGCCATCGATTCAGGAATAAGCCTGCCCGGCGTTGTGCTAATTGGGTTGGTCAATGCCGTTGGCGGCAGCATTTTGCGCGACCTGTTTATGCGGCAAGAGCCGGAGGCTTTTAAGCCCGGCACCCTAACCGTGGTGGCAGTGCTGATAAGTTGCTTCGTGTTCCTTATTCTCGAAAAAGGATTTTGTTTCTCCCCCTATGTGGCGGCTTGGCCCACCATCATCACCGCGTTTGCGATTCGCCTCTTTTCGGTTAGGTACAATGTCCGCACCCGCGCACTGCGTGGTTTCATACAGGAAGACAAGGATACATAATCGAGTACCCGGTACCGAAGATTCAGTCAAGAGAACCTTGTATTTGGCGCTTTTATTTTCAAGTTCCTTTTGAAATATGACTTAACGGCTATACTGGGTATAAAGGCACATAATATTTGTAATCCAAATTGAGAAGGTGCATTATCTTAGGCAAGATAGCTTGGTTAAAAAATAACAAATACAACAGCCGCATCATAACCCAGGGATATTCGATGAAAGATACTTATCCAAAAGCTGTGTTCCTCACGGCTTTAGTTTCATTTTCAATACCTGCTTCAGCAAACGATGACGCTGATGCTCTCGCCCTAAAACTACAAAACCCAGTTGCAAACCTCATCAGCGTACCCATCCAGAACAATTGGGACTTTGGCATTGGACCGGCTGACGCCATGCGTTACACCGTCAATATCCAGCCTGTAATTCCATTCAAATTGAATGATGACTTGAACCTGATTACCCGTACCATCGTGCCGATTATCCATGCCGAATCTCCGGTAACAGGTGGAAGCAGTATTTCCGGGATGGGCGATATTGTGCAAAGTTTCTTCTTATCACCCGCAAAACCCACGGCAAGCGGCATCATCTGGGGAGCAGGGCCGGTTTTTCTGTACCCCAGCGCAACCGATGACCGGCTCGGTACGGAAAAATTTGGCCTTGGCCCCACGGCTGTCCTCCTGCGGCAACAAGGCCCATGGACTTATGGCGGCTTAGTCAACCATATTTGGTCGGTAACGGGTAACAAGCAAAGGTCTGATGTTAGCGGCACGTTCCTAAACCCTTTCCTTTCCTATACCACCAGCAAACAAACAACTTACAGCTTAAGCACCGAAAGCACTTATGACTGGGAAAGAAATCAATGGCTGATCCCTGTGCAGGCGGGTGCCAGCCAATTAGTGATGTTTGGCACACAACCGGTGCAATTTTCAGGGTCTGCCCGTTACTATCCAGAAGCGCCAAAAGGCGGCCCTGATTGGGGTTTGCGCTTTTCGGTTACCTTATTGTTCCCTAAATAAAATCCATTAATTTTGCTGAAATCCATGAAACCAACACATATACCCATTCTTAGAAGCTGTTTAAAAACGTCACGAGCGGGTTCAGGACTAGGCGAAAAAGTGCGGAAAAACGGAGTGTACACGAAGTACATGAGTATTTTCCGCACTTTTTCAACAACGTCATGGACTCGCGCAGTAGTTTTTAAACAGCTTCTTAGCCTCGTTTGCTTATTTTTCACATGGATGTCGGTCGTCAGTGCGGATGAGGCGGCTTCGATTGAAGCCTCCAAACAGCCGCCAATCGCCAAGTCTCTTTGGCAACGCACGACCCTGACGGACGACTGGTTCGGTACAGGAACTACCATGCGCGAGCATGGCATCGGTTTCAGCGGCTTCCTGACCCAATTTTATCAAGGGCTTGCGGCAGGAACAGGTTCGCATGACTGGAAATATGGCGGCAAGGCCGATGGCTTTTTGCGGATAGAGGGTGCGAAATTGGGCTTGTGGAAAGGTTTCGGCCTTAACGCCCACGCGGAACTCAATTACGGGGAGTCGCCGACCTCGGCAGGCGGAACATTCCTGCCCAACAACCTGGCGCTCGCTTTCCCGGGAGCTAACAATACCTTCGCCGACTTGTCGCTTTATTTCACCCAACAGCTTGGGGATGATGTCACTGTCATGTTCGGCAAAATCAACATGGTTGACCTTTATGATGCAGGCCGGGAATTTAGCGGCGGACGCGGCATTGAGCAATTCCAGCATGTCCAATTTGTCGCCCCCATCAGCGGTATCACGCCGCCGACAATTTTGGGCGGTATCGTGTCGGTAAAAACCAAGCCGGCCAAATATACACTCATGATTTACGACCCGGCCAACCAAGTCCGCAAGACAGGCTTTGAAAACCCGTTTGATAAGGGTGTCACCTTTAATGGATCGGTGGAATTGCCGAGTAATTTCTTCAGCCGAAGCGGAAAACATGTCTTTTCCGCAGCCTACAGCACCCAAAACGGCATTGATTTTGCCGATATTCCACAGTTATTGCTGCCCGAAGCGCCACCGCCAGGAAACAAAGGAGACCGTTGGTTATTGTCTTACACCTTCGAACAATCGCTCTGGCGGGATGCCGTCGATCCCCAGAAAGCTTGGGGGCTTTTCGGTCAGGTCGCTGTTTCAGACGGCAACCCAAACCCTGTCGAATGGTCTGTCATGGGAGGAATCGGCGGCACCAGCCCGATTCCCGGACGGGAACGTGACAAGTTTGGGCTTGGCTTGTTCTATGTAGGCTACAGCAGCCAATTGAAAGATTCGCTTCGTCTCTTATTGCCGGCACGCGACGAAAGCGGACTTGAGGTCTTCTACAATTATTCGGTCACGCCTTGGCTGCGCTTGACCGCCGATGCCCAGTTCATCAGGCCGCCGCGCAGTGACCGTGACACCGCCATCATGACCGGCATTCGCGCCCAGATTTTGTTTTAACCGGAAGGTCTGGCGTGTTACGTCAATGCCATATAAATAAAACGTATTAAAAAATATGCATTCAGGAGAAAAGGTATGAAAAAAAAGGTAGCCAGCACTCTATTAGTATTGATTGGCTGTTTCGTGATTTTTACTGAAACCTTTGCTCAAGAAGTAAAAAAGAGCGAGAACCCAGCCTCACAAGTGGAATTAGTGAATATTCAGGTTGATGCCGATGCCGCCGCAAAACGGCTCGCTAAAGGTATCAAGTTCAAAACAATCTCCAATCAAGACCGCAAAGATTTTGATGAAAAGGCCTTTAAGGATTGGCATAAATTTCTGGTAAAGACCTATCCGCGTACCCACAAAGCCATGAAACGGGAAGTCGTCGGTGATCCCCGCAAATTTAGCTTGCTATACACATGGCAAGGGACTAATCCTGCATTAGCTCCGATTGTGTTGATGGGACATCAGGATGTTGTCCCTGTTGTACCTGGCACTGAATCACAGTGGGAACATGATGCCTTCTCGGGTGATATAGCAGGCGGTTACATCTGGGGGCGCGGCTCGCTGGACGACAAAATCATGATCATGGCAATTCTTGAAGCCATTGAGATGCAACTGAAACAAGGCTTTAAACCCGAACGCAGCATTGTCCTCGTTTTTGGCCAGGATGAGGAAGTGGGTGGGTCCGAAGGCGTTAATCATATTGTTAAAACACTTGAATCAAGGGGTATAAAAGAGATCGCCTTTGTTCTTGATGAAGGTCTTCCACTGGCTCCCGGCTTGTTCCCCGGTGTAAGCGCCCCCATTGCCTTATTGGGTATCGCAGAAAAAGGCTATGTTAGTCTTGAGTTAAAGGTAGACGGAGTAGGGGGCCACTCAGCAGCGCCTCCTGCCAATTCAAATATTGGTATTCTTGCCCAGGCCATTACTAAGGTAGAAGCCAATCCCTTTCCTTACAGGGTTACCGATGCTGTGCGGGATCAGTTCAAAGTTATGTCAAGCGTTTTGTCAGCAGAACAACAAAAAATGACTGCTAATGACGAAACGCTTATTACCTATTTGAAAGGTAACCCACAAACGGAGGCAATGATCCATACCACAACAGCGGTAACGATGGTCAATGGCGGTGTAAAGGAAAATGTACTGCCGCCATTTGCCTCTGCCGTTGTCAACTTCAGGATTCTTCAGGGTGAAACCATTCAAACAGTAATGGAACGTGTCAAGCAGATTATTAATGATCATCGTGTGACTGTCACTAATCTCTCCGCTTCAAACGACCCAACACCCGTATCCAGTTCTACCGGTCCTGAATTTAAGCTTATTGATAAAACGATTCGTCAAACCTGGGGAACAAAAGATTTAGTTATTGCCCCTTACTTAGTTATTGGCGGGGCAGACGCCAAATACTTTGCAGCTTCGCCAATGGCAAAGAATGTCTATCGCTTCACGGCGGTTCGCGTGGAATCGGCAAAGGATGCTGACCGCTGGCATGGCGTTAATGAAAGAGTGTTGGTAAGCGAATATGCGAAGTCGATTGGCTTTTTCTACCGATTGATGGCGAACGTGAAAGACCTGAATTAAGCACATAAGATGGGCATAGGTAAGAAGCCGGAATTAAAGACTATTTAAAATTAAATCAAGAGGGTTTCCATGTGCCGGAGTTTCGATAAATTCATTATGTTTGTAGCTATTTTTATCGTGATCAATAGTGTTGGATGTGCGACGCACCAAGGCGAATCAAAAGACGATTTAATCACCGTCAGCGGCACGGCGGCTTACCGCCAAAGGATCGCCATGCCGCCGGAAGCGGTATTGACGGTGAGCCTGGAAGATGTCAGCCGCGCCGATACCGGGGCGACGGTTATGGCGGAAAGCAAGCAGGCCTTCGGGGAGCGCCAAGTCCCGCTTGCATTTACCTTACAAGTACCCAGCTCTAAAATCAATCCCGGTTCGGATTACACGCTCAGGGCGAGGATCGATGTGGAAGGGAAGATACGCTTCACCACCACACGCAGCTATCCCGTCCTAACGCGCGGCGCTAAAAATAAGGCCGACCTGTGGCTTGATGCCGTGCAACCGGGCGCTTCGGGACAGATAAGCGCCAGGGGCTTCGCCACGCCGATGGCGGAAACCGCCGATTTTGGCGCATTACCAGCGACTTTCAACGGCGTTACGCCCTGCGCCGATTGCCCCGGCATTGAGGAAACCTTGACTTTGCGTAGCGACGGATTGTTTTTGTTGCGGCGCATTTACCAGGACAAATCCGTCAACCCCTTCGTTGAACATGGCCGCTGGACAGCCGAAGGCAACAAACTGACGCTTAGCAATGCATCGGGCGCGCAATATTACGAAAAAATCGGCGGCGGCAGTTTGCGCAAACTCGACACTTCGGGGAAGCCGATAGACACCACGGCGAATATCGACCTCAACCGTGTTGCACAAGTTGATCCCGTCAACGAAGCGCACGCATGGCGCGGTGAATTCCGCTACATGGCGGATGCGGCTACGTTCACCGATTGCGAAAGCGGCATACGTTGGCCGGTGGCGATGATCGGCGATTATCTGACAGCGGAACGCGCTTACCTGAAAGCCCGCAACGTACCCAGCGCACCGCTGGTCGTCGATTTCCAGGGCAAACTTGAACAACGCCCAGGTATGGAGGATAAGGTCGTCGAAATGGCGGTGATCGAGAAATTCGGCGGCACACAACCCAAGGCGTCTTGCGCCGCCTCCGCATCCGGCAATAATCAATCGACCGCAGAGCTGATAAATACCTACTGGAAACTGGTCGAACTTGACGGCAAGAATATACCCATCGCGCCGTCGCATAAGCGCCAAATCCGTATTACTTTAGCGAGCGAAGGCTCGCGCGTGATCGGCTTCAGCGGCTGCAACCAGTTTACCGGGACATTCAAACAAACAGGCACCGAATTGGCGTTTTCGCAGATGGCGGGGACGATGATGGCTTGCGAATCGCCTTTCATGGAACTGGAAGGCCGGGTATTAAAAATGCTCAACGCGACGACGGCTTACCGCATTAAAGGCGAACAATTATTCCTTCTTGAAGGGGATAAAGTTCTTGCCCGTTTTGAGTCGCTATATCTGCGCTAAGCTTTTGTCAAATCCCGTTTGGATAATATACAGTCATATAAGCCATGAATCACGAGCAAGACGAAGCCGAATTTGAAATTTCGCTCGTGCGCGATGACCTGATTTTTCGGTTCTACCGTCGGATTGGCTTGATACCCAAGGAAGGGTTAGGGATAGTGAGACGGGCAATTTTTTTTGCAGTATTGACGTGGCTTCCTTTAGTCCTTTGGGCGTATTTGTCTGGGACAGCGATACAAGGCCGGATTGACGAACCCCTGTTGCGCCATTTTGGTATCCATGCCCGTTTTTTGGTCGCCATTCCCCTGCTTATTTTCGGTGAAGGGTTGATACACAAGGTTATCACTAAACTGATCCCTTATTTTTATACCTCCGGTTTAATTCGCACTGACCAGCGCAGCCTATTTACACAGGCTCTGCACAATACGCTTAGCTTGCGCGACAGTTCGATGCCTTGGGTGGTTATTTCCGCCATCGTTTTTACCACGGTTGCACTACAGCCGCCTTATCAGGAAATGCATGAGTTAAACTGGGCGAATACCGGTACGTCTACGGCGTTTAATCTCGGTTTCGGCGGTTGGTGGATGCTTTTTATAAGTCGTCCTATTTTCGTTGCTTTATGTTGGGTTTCGCTATGGCGCTTAGCGTTAGTGTTTGTGTTGTTTAAACGTATCGCCGACCTTGATTTAGAGCTTGTCCCTACCCATCCCGACCGAGCCGGCGGTTTAGGCTTCCTTGAAAAAATTCCCTTGGCGTTCAGTCTGTGTGTGTTTGCGATCTCCCTGGTGCTGGCGTCACGGTTGGCGCACGAGGTCGTTTATCACGGTTTGCAGGTGCAATCGCTTAAGTTGTTAACGGTGGTTTTTCTTATCGTTATCGTGCTTTTGTTTTTATCTCCGCTGCTGGTTTTTTTTCCTAAACTGTCAGCCGCCAAGCGCAAGGCGCGGTTAGAATACGGCGCACTGGTCGGAAATCACGGTCGGCTTGTCCATAAGCGCTGGATTCGGCATGAATCGATAACGGATGAATCATCCTTACTGCAAGCCCCGGAAATCGGCCCTGTTGCCGATGCGCTAAGCCTTTACGAAGCTGTTATCCAGATGCGTGCGGTGCCGATAGGTAAGGCCGCAATTTTAAGCATTGCCTTACCTGCCGCGCTGCCTTTAATCGCTTTATTTGCAATTCAAGTACCGATAAAAGAGACTTTACTGAAAATTCTGGCGAGTCTTATCTAAGAACGTGTTTTAAATGCTGCTACGCGGCTCGATTGCTACGTTGCGCGGTACTCGAAACAGTCATGTACTATCTGTACACTCCTGTTTCTGCGTTCCGTGCGCCTTGCACTCGAACCGCTCGCGACACTTTTAAAACACGTTCTAAGGTTGATGCGCCGTGGATTGCCTCAAAATTTTGTAGTTTTTAGAGAAAAGCAAAAAGTTGTTTTTTACCACCATACTAAAAAGGAGACGTTATGACTACTAAAACGATTGATCCAGAATGGGTGCTGCAAGCGGTCGATGCAGTGCAACCGATCATGGAACAGGCATCCGACAAGTTGTGGCAATTAGCGGAAGTTTCGCTGGAAGAGGTTAAATCCGCCGAATACCTATTGGCATTGCTGCAAGACCAAGGTTTTAAGATTATTAGCACCGGCACTGCAGGGATTCCTACCGCATTTGTGGCGGAATGGGGCACGGGAGAGCCAAAACTGGGGATTTTGCTGGAGTACGACGCGCTGCCCGGTTTGGGGAATGAGGCGGTAAGCTGTAAGCAAGCGCGTAAGGACGGCACCACTAGCGGTCACGGTTGCGGCCATAACCTGATCGGCTCGGCGGCGCTGGGCGCGGCACTCGCCTTGAAAAAGACGATGACTGAACAAGGCATTAGCGGCACTATACGCTTGTACGGCTGCGCTTCTGAAGAAACCGAAGGTGCCAAGGTCTACATGGCGAGGGAGAAATTGTTTGACGATCTGGACGCAGTCCTGCACTGCCACCCGTTTGAACATGCGATCGTTGGCAATCTTCGCACCAACGCCACGAACGGTATTAGGGTGGAATTCTTGGGGACCACAGCCCATGCTGGCATGACGCCCTGGCTGGGGCGCAGTTCCGTCCATGCGGCGGAATTGTTTGCCCACAGTGTCAATTTAATGAGAGAACACCTGGAGCCTACGGCACGGATGCATTATGTCTATGAAAGCGCGGGGCTTGCCCCGAATGTCGTGCCGGACTACGCCAAGATGTGGATGACCATACGCGATATTGACCGCACCAGGGTAAATGCAACCACGGAGTGGGTAAGACAGGCCGCCGAAGGCGCGGCAATGGCGACCCAAACCAAAAGTAACTTTATCTTGTATTTCGGGATGTACGACTTGCTGCCCAACACGCCGTTGGCGCAACGGATGCAAACCTATCTGGAACAGTTAGGGGCTCCGGCATGGACGGAAGCCGAGCAGACCTTCGCTCGCGAATTACAGACAAACCTGGGCCTAGAACCGAAAGGTATGCCAACCACCATTGTCCCTTTACAAAATGAACCGGCATTGGGCGGCTCAACCGATGTCGGCGATATTAGCTGGAACGTCCCGACGATGGGAATTGGCATGCCTTCGGTGCCTATAGGAATCGGTATGCACACCTGGGCGGCAACGGCTACGCATGGCATGAGCATTGGCAGAAAAGCGGCTGCCGGTATGGCGAAAGTACTAGCCGCTACGGGCATGGACATCTTGACCGATAGCGATTTTCGGCAAGCGGCCAAGGCCGATTTCGAACGGCGCACAGCTGGAAAACCCTACGTTTCGCCTTTACCGGAAGACCGTAAACAACCTTTCGGTATGCCGGAATGGATGACGACAGATGCTTGCCGCGAGATGTTTAGTGGGGTGAAGGGCGATAGTTAATACCCGTTTTATATGGTTAATAAGCAAATTCCGGTTACAGTGATTGGCGGCTATCTTGGTGCTGGCAAGACGACCTTGCTCAACCACATTTTGCGAAATAATAAAGGCATCCGCTTCGCCATCCTGGTCAACGATTTTGGCAGTATCAACATTGACATCGATCTTATCGAAAGTCAGGACGGCGACACGATCAATCTCGCCAATGGTTGTATTTGCTGTTCGCTCTCTGGCGGATTTGGAACGGCAATGCTCTCGATTCGAGAAAGGTTGGTGCTTCCTGATAGAGTCCTCATCGAAGCGAGCGGTGTCTCCGACCCTTTTAAAATAGCGCAATATGCTCATTTACCGGGATTTCATCTTGATAGTGTTATCGTGCTTGCCGATGCCGAATTCATCCAGAAACGTGCGGCTGATAAGTATGTAGGCCGTCAAGTCATACAGCAGTTAAAAAGCGCAGATTTGCTGTTGCTAAATAAGGTCGATCTGGTGCCGGATGAGAAACTTACTCAAGTTAGGGAGTGGCTGCAAGATTTAATTCCTAATATTCGAATATTGAAAGTGAGCCGGGGACAGATTCCTATGGATATGTTGTTCGGGGAAGAATTGCTGGAACAGCTAGCAGTTTCTGAAAAACAGGTAGATTTAGCCGAAGGGATGGAGCATGAACACCACCACGATCATGACTATGTAACTTGGAGCTATATCGGCTCAAGTCTATTGGATGGCACAAAATTCCACGCGCTCATCGCCGGACTGGATGCAGAGATTTTGCGAGGTAAAGGTCTCTGAAGACCCTTCGGTGAAATTCGTCTTCCAGTTGGTCGGTAAACGCTGGAGCATAGAAAAGGGAGGGGCTTGGGGAAATCGAGTTCCGAAAACGCAATTCGTGCTTATTGGATTGTCGGGGAGCCTTGATGGCGCGACGTTGGATAAGAACCTGCAAAATATGATGTTGACATAGCAATACACAGGTGATGTCAAGATTAAGGAAACTCTGAATAAATCCTTCGACAAGCTCAGTACCCTCTGGGGCATAAAGACGAACGGTAAGTGGTTGATTCCGTTCTTGGTGTACCCTAGGGCATAAAAGCCTGTCGAACCATGAGCGGAATCAACTTATAAAACCAGTAAACGATACCAACCTTTATTAGGGAGCATTGAACATGGCAAACGAAATCACGATATTCCAAGCAAAAAAGATAGTTACAATGAACCCTTCAAATCCGGAAGGTACCCATGTTGCCGTACGCGAAGGCATGATCCTGGGTGTCGGTACGCTCGACGAAGTGAAGGGTTGGGGCGAGTACGCGCTGGACGACACATTCAAGGACAAAGTGCTGATCCCGGGTTTGGTCGAGACCCACTCTCACGCCACGGAGGGCTCGATGTGGGCCGCCCCCCCTATGTCGGCTACTTCTTTCGCACCGGCGGCATCAAGACATACCTGGACGGATCGATTCAGGGCTTGTCGGCGTGCGTCGGTTGGCCTGGCTACTACAAGGCGGAAGGTGCAGGGATTTGGAATGAGATCCCCGAACAATTTGCGGCCAAGCTGGCGGTGTATCATCGCTCAGGCATCAACGTGCACACCCACTGCAACGGGGACGAGGCCGTGCAGGTGTTCATCGAGAAGGTCAAGGACGTGCTACACGACTGTGTCTGGCTCAATCATCGCCATACGGTGCAGCACTGCGCGCTGACCACCGCAGCACAGTACCGGAAGATGGCCAAGCTCGGTATATGCGCCAACCTCTTCATCAATCATGTGTGGACTGGTCTGACCAGCACTACGAGATCACAGTCGGGCCAGAACGCGCGAAAAGGATGAATAGCTGCGCCACTGCCAAGCGTGAAGGTGTGTCGTACTCCTTCCACAGCGATGCGGCGATTACGCCGCTCGGTCAACTGCACACAATGTGGTGCGTCGTCAACCGCGTCACCCCCAAGGGGCGGGTGGTCGGCGAAACCGAACGGATCAGCGCCTATGACGCGCTGTACGCCGCAACGGTGGGCGCTGCGTATCAATTGCATATGGATCACGAGATTGGCACGATTGAATGCGGCAAGTTTGCCGACTTTGCGGTGTTGGATGAATCGCCGCTTGATGTCGATCCAATGAAAATCAAGGATATTCCCGTATGGGGTACGGTGGTGGGTGGAGTGAAATACCAAGCGGTGCAGCCCTAAAAATGGAGCCAAATATTTCACTAAAAGAGGATATGCGAACGGTGCAAGTGCAGCGGCTGGAGATATTTGCCGCAATCCTGCTCTCCATCGCGGCACTTGGCAGTTCCTGGAGCGGGTATCAATCGGCGCGTTGGAGTGGGGTGCAGTCAACTAAGTACAGCCAGGCCAACGCTATGCGCGTCGAATCAACCCGGGCCTCCACCACCGTCGGCCAACTCCAAGGCATCGACGTACAACTGTTTACCCATTGGCTCAACGCCTATGCTGTCGACAATCAGAAGTTGGAACAGTTTTATAGCAAACGATTCAGGACGGAGTTTTTACCCGCGTTCGAGACATGGCTGAAAAGTGACCCCATGAATAATCCTAAAGCCGCTTCCAGTCCGTTTGGATTACCCGAATACAAATTGGCTTTGAACGAACAGGCAACCCAAGCCGAGGCGGAAGCGACGCGAATTTTTCAGGAAGGCCAAGACGCGAACCAGCAGAGTGACGACTATGTGCTGAATACGGTCGCCCTATCCATGGTGATGTTCCTGGTCAGTATTGCCGGCACATCGCACTCGATTCCTGCGCGTACTGGACTTCTGGTCGTCGCCGCCCTAATATGTGGGTTGGGCGTTTACCATCTTGCCATTTTCCCAATTAATTAGCAGCATACGTGAATGAAAATAAAATGCTTTCTTCTGCTCCCTGCTTATTTCGGCTATAACTGTTTAAACTACTTCGGGTTGGTTTAAACGACCGCCGTAATAACAATCACCAAAACGATGGCCTCAAATATGAAAGCTAATCTAAAACTTTTAAGTGTCTTTACAATCGCATTAGTGGCTTTTAGTTTTACAACTTTCGCACAAGAGGGGATAACAATCTCTGCGACTGTCCCTCACCTTCCTCAAAAGACGTTGAGTACAATGCCGATAAGCCAGATTTTCACTTATTTTATGGTGATGCTAGGGCCCATTAAGATACTCGCCCCTTTTGTAAAAATATCGCGAGGAATGGATACGCTATCGGCAAGGATGCTTGCCGTAAAAGGTTTTTTCTTCGCCTCCCTAGCTGGTGTTGCGGCAGCCACCCTCGGCAAGAATACGTTGGCAAATTGGGGCGTAGGCTTACCTTCTTTGCTGATAGCTGCCGGATTGGTTTTGCTGCTCGTCGCCTTGAAATCGGTTCTGGCGCAATATGAACAGCCCCCTGCCGCCCCGCCTGGAGATAGTCCGCAGCCATCTGCGAAGATGTTTGCCTTATCGCCGTTGGCGTTTCCTATCATCATTACACCGTATGGTATTGCCGCTTTTATTCTGATTGATGCCGCAGTCCCGCCTGAGCAAAATATTGAGATCTATAAGGTTTTCTTGGAGGTGATGGTGTTAAATCTTGTAGCCATGCTGTTTGCAAGGCCGATCATAAAATACTTCTCGACTGTGCTAATCATCCTGGGTGCGGTTTTAGGCGTGCTCCAAGTCGCGTTGGCTGTGCAAATGATATTACTGGCGTTCCGTATGTTGGGAGTTCTTCCTTAACCGAAATACTACTTACTCATGAAGCATTGATAAGAGATCGTTTACCAATCTAAAAAGATTAATCGAGAGGAAAGCTATGAAGGAAACACTCAAGACTATTGTGGATTATGTGCTGATTGGGGTAATAGGCTTTCTGCCCATTGCTTTAGTATTCCAGATTATCGTCTATGTTGAACGTGTGTTAAAAGACCTCCTGATTCTGTATAAGTTTCCGCAACTTTATAGTTAAACATGACTCAAAAAGGATAATAAATTAAAGGGGATAGAGTCATGCTAAAAAATAAAGTGCAATTTCAGCCGGGTTATAGCTTGCTTGAGTTATTCAAAGACTATGGCACCGAACAGCAATGCGCTGAAGCGTTGTTCAACGAAGGAGTACACGGAAGCGTAGTCAACATGCAAGGCCATCCGACACGGCGTCAAGTCATTTGGGCAGTCGTGCATCGTGACGAACCGAGGACGAACGTGGGCAGCCGAAGGCATTAATCGCCACGTGATTTTTCGCCGCTAAAATCGGATGGATCCCATTTTAGCTTTCGCGAAAAACAGTGGCGCGCTTAGCTTATGCGGTAGATTGGGGTGTCGTACAATACCGCGTGGAGTATGAAGCAGAAGGTCATGCAGGTGATACCCCACCAAGGGCACAAGTGAAAGAACGCGACGACAGTAAGCCATTGGGCGGGGCCATCCAACTGGATGGTGTGTATTGGGGTGGCGAGCGTCGCGGCGGCAAAAGGGGGCGGGATGCCGCCAACAAAGTGCGGCGGTGCCGCTGAACGGAGGCGGGCACCCCATTTCGATGAACATGAATGTTGTCAAAGGTTTTCAGCTGGCTGAAGTTGCCCGCTGGGCAAAACAGCATGTACAACCCGGCAGCACGGTCATTTCAGGCGGGTTGCCTTGTTTTACAGCCGTAACACAGGCCGGATGCAGCTATATCGGCATTGTCACGGGCGGTGGGCCACAAAGCGTCACCAAAGAGGGGTTTACTTGGGTCAACACGATGATAGGCAATGTGAAAAATGCTATTACGGGGACTTACCATGCGACCAACCCCCGACATTTGCCGCGTTACCTGGCCGAATTCTGCTACCGGCATAACCGTCGGTTTCAACTGGAAGGCATGCTGCCTCGTTCCGGTTATGTTGCCGTAAGGACACCATCAATGCCAGGCCATCTTTTGAAATTAGCTGAGGCTTATGGGTAATCAAGAAAGGCTTTGTTCTGCTCGTACACGGGAGGTATGAGAATCCGTTTATGACAATCGCCCTATTCGCAACTGCCATTTCCTTATTGGCCCAGACCGTGTAAAAACGCCATGATATAATTAGGCATCCCATGGAAATAGAGCCAAGCTAATGAAACGGTTTATAGAAGGCGAATGTCGCACCCAAACCACCTTGATGCCAGAGAGCCTGGACGACTATGTTTCGGAAACCAATCCGGTACGGGTAGTCGATGTTTTTGTTGATGAACTGGATTTGTGCCAGCTGGGTTTTAGCCGTGTAGAACCAGCGGTTACCGGCAGGCCACCCTACCATCCCTCAGTCCTCTTAAAGCTCTATATCTACAGTTACCTCAACCGCATCCAATCCAGCCGTCGCCTGGAAAAAGAAGCACAACGCAACGTGAGCTAATGTGGCTCATCGGATGCCTGACACCTGATTTCAAGACCATCGCCAACTTCCGCAAAGACAACGGCAAAGCCATACGCGCTGTCTGCCGGCAGTTTGTGGTGCTTTGCCAGCGACAGGGCTTGTTTTCAGAAGCCCTGGTGGCCATCGACGGCAGCAAGTTCAAGGCCGTCAACAACCGTGATCGGAATTTCACCAGTGCTAAGCTCGAACGGCGCATGAAAGAGGTAGAGTCCAGTATCAACCGCTACCTTACGGCACTCGATACGGCTGATTTGCAAGAGCCTGCCGTCGTCGCAAAGGCAAGAACGGAACGGCTCCAAGACAAGATTGCCGCGTTAAAAGAGCAGATGAAATCCCTTAAGGACATCGAAGTTAAACTCAATGAAGCGCCGGACAAGCAAACCTCCCTGACCGATCCGGATTGCCGTTCTATGAAGACACGGGGCGAAGGCATTGTCGGCTACAACGTCCAAACGGCGGTGGACACCAAACACCATCTCATCGTGGCCCACGAAGTGACCAATGTCGGCGTTGACCGGGATCAATTGACGAACATGGCCGGGCAGGCGCGGGCGGGGACAGGCACGGAACAACTAACCGTACTTGCCGACCGGGGTTATTATAAGAGTGAAGAAATCCGCCGTTGCCATGAAGCCGGCATGGTGCCCATCGTACCCAAGACCGTCACTTCCAACGCCACGGCAGCGGGACGGTTTGGCAAAGACCATTTCATTTATGATGCGAAAACTAACGAATATAGCTGCCCTGCGGGGCAACGCCTGATTTGGCGCTACACCGGTATTGAACGGGGAATGAACCTGCATCGCTACTGGAGTTCATCCTGCCAACAGTGTGCACTCAAGGCAAAGTGTACCCCTGGCACCGAAAGGCGGGTTACCCGTTGGGAACACGAAGGTATCCTGGATGCCATGCAAACCCGCCTGGACCTTGCCCCCGACAGTATGCGCATCCGCCGCCAAACGGTTGAGCACCCCTATGGGACGATCAAGCTGTGGATGGGCTCGGCGCATTTCTTGATGAGGACATTAACGCATGTCAACACCGAAATGAGCCTTCATGTGCTGGCTTACAATTTGAAGCGGGTGATAAAAATACTGGGCATCAAAGGCCTGATGGAGGCCATCAAAGCCCGGGCTGGGCTTTATGGTGGTCAAATAAGCCCAATTGTGGCCATATCATGAGCACTCAGGAGCGGTTTTTAAAAAACCACCTACCCAAGAAGAATAAAAAGCTGTCCGTAACCCAAGTGTTATGTTCATTATGGCGCTATCCAAACAACCATATAGAAGTACCTGAAAAACTTTAGTGCGTTTTTACACGGTCTGGGCCATAGGGAGTCAGGTTAGGGCCAAAAGATATGGGTATGGCATTGGCTGCATGATGCACCGGTCTGGCGGGCAAAACTCGGCATGGCTTGAGTGCCAGGGCTGGCTAATAAAATGATAAAAGTGATCGCTATGAGTAAAAGCGAGTGAAAGTCTGAAATATTGGCCCTTTTTAAGGGTGTGCGCATATGGGGTCGCCTAGGTTAAAAATTGCGTTGAATGGTTTTGATCCAAGTTTGCATCAATGATACGACTATTTAATTTGCTTAAGCGCTAAAAATGGGCTTTCAAATTATAAGTTTTGCATAGATAAGTTTTTTTAGCCTAAAAGCCTGTTCGTAGCTGTCCTTCTAATGTTAGTTGATGTTTTTTTAATACCGTGGTTAATTACAAATAAACTACAAAAAGTTCAGTGGAGGAATAAATAAAATGAGCGGGATTCTGAAGGTATTCCTAGTAGGCTAGTTGAAGCCATGTTAGCAGTAGGTAATTGTGCGTATTGTTAATATATTTTGATGCGTTAAAGTAGCGCAAGAAATAAGTCTTGTTGGTTGGCGGTGTAAGTTGAATGCTTAAACGATACAAACGCTCAACGTGCTTTGCACTATAATTGTCCATCTAATTTGATTAAAAATTCTAACCAATTGATTATTTTTGAAAATGTCGAAACCTGACGAAAAGAGATGAAGAAAATTTTAAGCGTTAACAATTATCATTATCGCCGGGGTGGTTCCGATGTCGTCTATTTGGAACATGCCGAATTGATGGAAAGCCAAGGCTGGAGCAACGCTTTTTTCTCAATG
>NZ_JBEBKJ010000060.1:0-22654 GCF_040079455.1 Methyloglobulus sp.
CGCATTCAAAGTTAGGCTATCAATCCCCGTTGCAGTTTGAGCGGGATTTTTATAAGAAGGCTGTCTAAAAAAGTGTCCGGTTTATATTGACCATTACAGCCGCCCGCGGATTGGCAAAGCGCATCACAGGCGAATACAAGCCAGCATTTCCAACAAACCGGCAAAACTGCTCGGCTTGATCCCAGTAATCTCGCAGTCAATGCCATTGGGCAGACGAAAACGTAATGAGGTTATTCCATCGTCAGTCTTATCAGAAATAGGTACGTCAGGTGATTTAATGGCAACGCGGTGAAATACGGTGGGCGCTGGTTCTGGCTTTGCCAGACCGCGTTGCTTCAACCTGGCGTGCCAGCCATAGAAAGTATTCTCCACCAAACCTTGGCTACGCGCATAACTAGCCAAACTCAAGCCAGATTGTTGCCATCGGACATAATGGCTATGCCAAAACTGCTCTTGTTTGGTGAGCGGTTTATTTTCTGTTTTAACATGTTCTGATGCTGTTTCGGGCATGAATGTAACCCCAATTTATAAATGGGTTACTTTGCACGGTTTTAGGAATCAAAAATAGTTGCGGTTAATTGAGCGCTTACGATTATCCAGGCTTTTACCAAGGTGTTTGCATCAAATAAGTAGGGTGCGTTGTACGCACCAGAAACGTTGGTGGTTGCACAAATCTGGCGACCGTTTTTGTTGATTTCCGGTGCATTGAATGCACCCTAAATGGCTGTCTTTTCGACAAGACCAAAACAAACGGAGTTAATATTTCATAAGACGGATCAAATGTAGGCCTATGGTAGGCTGGGTTGGTAAACCCAGCTTAAGCCACATACTAGGTTTACCAACCCAGCCTACTTCCTATTCTATTGACTTAGCCAACGTCTCGGCATAACCCGTATAACTCCTGGGCGTTAGTTCTAGCAAAGCGGCTTTCGCTGCATCTGGAATTTCCAGTTTCTCTATGAATACCCTAAGTTGTTCTGGCGCTATCCGTTGACCTCGTGTCAATTCTTTTAATTTCTCATAAGGTTTTTCGATGCCATAGCGGCGCATGACGGTTTGTATGGGTTCTGCCAGGACTTCCCAGTTGGCATTGAGGTCGGCTTCTATGGCTTCTGGGTTAATCTGCAATTTTGAAATGCCTTTTAAACTGGCTTGTATGGCAATACTGGTATGGGCAATGCCTACGCCGATATTGCGGAGTACGGTGGAATCAGTCAGGTCGCGCTGCCAGCGGGAGATGGGCAGTTTCTCTGCCAAAAATGTAAACATGGCGTTGGCGAGACCTAAATTGCCTTCGGAGTTTTCAAAATCAATCGGGTTGACTTTATGCGGCATTGTGGATGAACCGACTTCTCCTGCCACGGTTTTTTGCTTGAAATAACCCAGGGAGATATAACCCCAAACATCGCGGTCGAAATCCAGTAAAATGGTATTGAACCGTAGTAAGGCATGAAAATATTCCGCCATGTAGTCATGCGGCTCGATCTGGATGGTAAAGGGATTAAACTGTAAGCCTAGTGATTCGACGAATTGTTTGGCAAATTCAGGCCAATCGACTTCAGGATAAGCGACAGCGTGGGCATTATAATTGCCGACAGCACCATTGATTTTGCCCAACAATTGCACGGCTTCCAGTTGCATTTTTTGCCGTTGCAAACGCACGGCGACATTGGCAAATTCTTTGCCTACAGTCGTTGGAGTTGCCGACTGTCCATGAGTGCGGGATAACATCGGCTGGTTTGCAAACTCCAAGGCGCATTGCTGGATGGCTGCTATGCAGGCTTGCATTTGGGCGAGCATCACGTCCCGGCCTTCCTTCAACATAAGTGCGTAAGACAGGTTGTTGATGTCTTCGGATGTGCAAGCAAAGTGGATGAACTCGCTGACTTGCTCCAATTCATCTGTACCGGCGATTTTTTCTTTCAGGAAATACTCGACCGCTTTGACATCATGATTGGTGGTTTTTTCTATGTCTTTGATCCGCTGGGCATCGGGTTCGGCAAAATGGCTTATGATGTGTTCCAAAATCTGGTTGGCGTTGTCGCTAAATGGACTGACTTCCACGATTTTGGGATGCTTCGCCAAAGCTTGCAGCCAGCGGATTTCAACCAATACACGGTAACGTATCAGGCCAAATTCGCTGAATATAGGGCGCAAATCTTCAACCTTGTTGGCGTAGCGTCCGTCAATTGGAGAAATGGCGGTTAACGTAAAGTAGCTCATGGTTTTATCCGATTGTAGTAAGTGGTAATTAGGTGTTAGCCCTAGATTCAATAATGCCGCCACCCAGGCAAATTTCGCCTTGATAAAACACCACGGATTGCCCAGGGGTTATCGCACGTTGTGGTTCGTCGAAGCTTACCTTACAGCGGTCTTCGCCCAATGGCTCAACCCGGCAAGACTGGTCTTGTTGTCGGTAACGGGTTTTTGCAGCACATTCGATAGCTTGTGTCAGCGGTTTGTTATTGCACCAGTCCAATCGGCTGGCTTCAAGGGTATTATGCAGCATCAAGGGATGGTCGTGGCCTTGGCCGACAATAAGGATGTTATTGGACAAATCCTTATCCAGCACGTACCAAGGCTCATACGGCGCGTCCTTAACGCCACCGATACCCAAGCCTTGGCGTTGCCCCAGCGTGTAATACATCAGGCCTTGATGCTTGCCGATTACCTGGCCTTCTGGCGACCGCATTTCGCCAGGTTGGGTGGGCAAATAACGCTGTAAAAATTCTTTAAATTTGCGTTCACCGATAAAGCATATCCCCGTGCTATCTTTTTTTCGGCAATTATCAAACCCTGCTTGTTGAGCCAGTTTGCGGATTTCCTGTTTATGCAAATGGCCAATCGGAAACAAGGTATGCGCCAGTTCATGTTGTTTCAGGGTGTATAGGAAATAACTTTGCTCCTTATCGGGATCAAGTCCCTTCAACAAATAATATTCGCCGTCTTTTTCGCTAACGCGCGCGTAATGTCCGGTTGCAATGTAATCAGCACCCAAATCCTGAATAGCGTAATCCAGAAACGCCTTAAACTTGACGTATTTATTGCACAGGATGTCGGGATTTGGCGTACGTCCTGTCTTGAATTCAGACAGGAAAACCTCAAACACATCATCCCAATATTCACTCGCGAAATTGACGGTTTTTAATTCGATACCGAGCTTATCGCAAACTTGCTGGGCATCGGCGAGGTCTTGCATGGCGGTACAGTATTCTGTGCCATCGTCTTCTTCCCAGTTCTTCATGAACAATCCAGTCACTTGATGACCCTGTTCAAGCAATAACAGCGCGGTGATAGAGGAATCGACTCCGCCCGACATGCCAACAACAATGTTTTTAACCATGGTCTATATCAATGAAGGACTTAAGCAATTCCAACGGATAACGCTGTCCGCTCAGGTATTCGTCCACAGCAATCGACACCAAGGGACTACGCAAGCGATGCTTTTGATCGTGAATTTCCTCACGAGTTAGCCAATGCGTAGCCACAATGCCTTCGTCTAGGGGATGATTAGGGTCATGGCTATGGCATTGCCCAGAAAAACAACATCTTAGGAAACTCGGTGCGCGTGGATTTTTACGCCAAAGCTGAATGGAAACGATCTGTTCAGGCTCAAATTGCCAACCGGTTTCTTCCAATGCTTCGCGCTTCACGGCGGCGATCAGGGTTTCATTTTCCTCAAGATGTCCGGCAGGTTGGTTGAACTGCAGGCCATTGGAGGTGTGTTCCTCAACTAGCAAAAAACGTCCATCCCGCTCAATAATAGCAGCAACCGTAACATGTGGTTTCCACACCATTAATACTATCCAGAAAGGTAAATGTACATTTTACAAGATTTACCCAGTGGGATATGCAAAGATTTGAACTAACCTTAACAAATATGTCCAATCAATCGATTTATACGATTGTGTTATTGTGCATTCATGGTACTTTGAATTTTATTGTTATAATTAGATTGAAATAAGCTATTGTCGGTACTATGTTAGTGATATGAATTTAATAACGGGTTTCTATGGCTGATTTTGAGCCTAACAAAGATGATGACCACGGCGTAGCCGTTCAATCGGCAAAGCCACAACTTAAAAAACCGCCTTTGTATAAGGTCATCTTGTTGAATGACGATTTTACGCCTATGGCGTTCGTGATTGACATATTGATGCACTTTTTCAGTATGTCTGAAGACATGGCAACACGGGTGATGTTACAAATACACACCCAGGGCATCGGCGTATGCGGCACTTATACTAAAGGCGTTGCTGAAACCAAAGTGTGCATCGTCAACGAATATTCGCGTGAAAACCAGCATCCATTGCTGTGTTCAATGGAAGAAATGTAGTGTGGAGAATGTATGTTAGGTAAAGAACTTGAAGTGACATTGAACAATGCCTTTAAAAATGCCCATGATAAACGCCATGAATTTATCACGGTGGAACATTTGTTGCTGGCGTTGCTCGACAATGCTTCCGCAGGGGCGGTTATGGTCGCTTGCGGCTGTGATATGAAATCACTTCGTGGACAACTAACACAATTCATTGATGAAACAATTTCCCTGATTCCCGAGGGTGTACAACGTGACACTCAACCTACGTTAGGCTTCCAACGAGTACTGCAACGTGCGGTATTTCACGTCCAGGCTTCTGATAAGAAAGAAGTTTCAGGCTCCAACTTATTCGTCGCCTTGTTTAGCGAGCAGGATTCCCACGCGGTTTATTTGTTGAACAAACAGGATGTTTCAAGACTGGATGTCGTCAACTACCTTGCCCACGGGATTTCAAAATTCGACCAAGATAATTCAACTGGCGAAGATCAGCCAACTGATACCAACACGCCGGATGCGGAATCTGCGGGTAGTCCCTTAGAAAAATATACGGTAAACCTGAATGAAGAGGCAGTAAAAGGCAGAATTGATCCTTTAATCGGCCGGGATTCAGAGGTTGAAAGGACGATCCAAGTACTTTGTCGGCGACGCAAAAACAACCCCTTGTTTGTGGGTGAGGCTGGTGTTGGCAAAACCGCTATCGCTGAGGGTTTGGCAAAACGAATTGTCGAAGAAAATGTGCCTGAAATCTTGATGGATAACGTTATTTATTCTTTGGATTTAGGTGCTTTGGTAGCTGGGACCAAATATCGCGGGGATTTTGAAAAACGGCTAAAAGCGTTAATCAATCAACTAAAAAGCCGCCCTGAAGCGATTTTATTTATTGATGAAATCCACACTATTATCGGAGCGGGTTCCGCTTCCGGCGGCACAATGGATGCTTCCAATTTAATCAAGCCTATGCTGGCTGCGGGACAATTGCGCTGTATTGGCTCCACTACTTACCAGGAATATCGCGGTGTTTTCGAGAAAGATCATGCCTTAGCGCGCCGCTTCCAGAAAATAGACATACTTGAACCTTCCGTTGAAGATACTGTGTTGATATTGAAAGGGTTGAAATCACGGTTTGAAGAACATCATGATGTTAAATACTCAGCAGAAGCATTGCGTTTGGCGGCGGAGTTGTCTGACCGCTACATCACTGACCGCCATCTGCCCGACAAAGCGATTGACGTGATTGATGAAGCAGGTGCAAAGCAACGCATGGCTTCCGCAACCAATCGTAAGTCTTTAATTGAAGCGGCCGAGATTGAAGAAATTGTCTCAAAAATTGCACGAGTACCCGCCAAATCGGTTTCAACGAATGACATCGATAAACTGGGCAATTTGGAGAAGAATCTCAAAATGCTGGTTTTTGGTCAGGACGAGGCGATTGCAGCACTGGCGACAGCAATAAAATTATCCCGCGCTGGACTGCGGGAATCCCAAAAAACTATCGGCTCATTCCTTTTTTCAGGCCCTACGGGTGTAGGAAAAACGGAAGTCACTCGGCAGTTAGCCAAGGTCTTAGGTATCGAACTGATCCGCTTTGATATGTCTGAATACATGGAACGGCACACGGTATCCAGGTTGATCGGCGCACCTCCAGGTTATGTCGGCTTCGACCAAGGCGGCTTATTGACGGAGCAAATCAGCAAGCATCCACATGCCGTATTGCTCTTGGATGAAATCGAAAAAGCCCATCCAGATGTTTTCAACCTGTTGTTGCAAGTGATGGATCATGGCTCACTTACCGATACCAATGGTCGTAAGGCCGATTTCCGTAACATTATTATGGTCATGACCACCAACGCTGGGGCAGAGGAAAGCAGTAGGGCATCTATCGGTTTTACTCATCAAGATCATGCTACTGACAGCATGAAAGTTATCGAGAAAGGATTTTCGCCTGAGTTCCGTAATCGGTTGGATGCGATTATCCAATTCAAACCGCTGGATATTTCTATAGTCGGACACGTCGTTGACAAGTTTATCTTCGAGCTGGAAGCCTTGCTTGCAGACAAACAAGTGACCTTGTCACTGGACGCGGAAGCTCGTTTGTGGCTGGCCGAAAACGGCTGTGACCCCAAGATGGGTGCAAGACCAATGGCGAGGCTGATCCAGGAAAAAATCAAGAAGCCACTGGCAAATGACTTATTGTTTGGCGAATTGGCACACGGGGGAAACGTCCGAATCTACCTGGAGGACAACGAACTGCGCTTTGCGATTGAAAGTAAGGAATTAACGGTTTCTGAAAATAACTGAGAGGTGTATGTTTGTTGCGATAAGAGCTTGAAATCTTAGCGCATACGGAACGAAATACGTCCTTTGGTTAAATCATAAGGGGTCATTTCAACTTTCACGCTGTCACCAGTAAGAATTCGGATGTAATGCTTACGCATCTTACCAGAGATGTGTGCGGTTACGATGTGACCGTTTTCCAACTGAACTCGAAACATGGTATTAGGCAGGGTATCAATCACCTTCCCTTCCATTTCAATTTGATCTTCTTTCGCCATTATAATTGCCCGATGTTATTAAAACGCCTATTGTAACATACCCTAATACTGAGCAATAGCAAACCAATAGCGGCGACTTAAGTTTTAACACAATTAAGGAATACACTTACGGGCGCTCTAAATAATTCGACAAACTTTGTCTCTCTTCGGGATGCCTACATGTAGGGCAACCAATACAGGACGACAAACTACTCCTGCGTTGCTGTATTCGTAATCAGCTATTGCTGAGAGGTTTGGGATAATGGATTGTTAGCGATTACTTCAGGGGATCTCTAAAAATCCCCTCCCCCTCTGGGAGAGGGCTAGGGTGAGGGTTGTAAATACTTGATTTTAAATCCCTCATCCCAACCTTCTCCCAGAGGGAGAAGGGGGTTTTTGAATTTTTAGAGATTCCCTTCAATATATAATTGTGACACTCTGGATAAATTAATTTATCGAGATAAAGCACAGAAAAGTTGTATCAGCAATTTAGTGCCAACAAACGTGCGGCGATTGTACTAATGCAGTAAGTAAGAAGATCTATAAAATATAGCTTGGTTATTTAGGAACTCATGTTACGCAAAATTCTGATCGCAAATCGAGGCGAGATAGCTGTCCGTATTATCCGTGCCTGTGCGGAAATGGGCATACGGTCAGTCGCTATTTATTCGGAAGTAGACCGTTTTGCCTTGCACGTCAAGAAGGCCGATGAGTCCTATTGCATTGGCAGCGAACCATTGGCGGGCTACCTCAATATTTATGCCTTGGTGGATTTGGCTGCAGCGACGGGTTGTGATGCCGTGCATCCAGGTTATGGTTTTTTATCTGAAAACGCCCAGTTTGCGCGTGCTTGTAAGGAACGCGGCTTGATTTTTATCGGCCCGGAAGCGGATGTCATCCAGCGCATGGGAGATAAGACCGAAGCCCGGAATGCTATGATTAACGCCGGAATTCCAGTCACGCCGGGAACAGAAAACCTTGCTTCCGTTGAAGACGCACTTACGGCTGCGGAAAAAATCGGTTATCCGATTATGCTTAAGGCTACCTCAGGCGGCGGTGGTCGTGGCATCCGACGTTGTGATAATGCCGATGACTTACAGCGCAATTATGACCGCGTTATTTCCGAAGCCACTAAGGCATTCGGCAAAGCCGAAGTTTTCATGGAAAAATGCGTCATCAATCCGCGCCATATCGAAGTGCAAGTATTGGCAGACCATCACGGCAATACCATACACTTATACGAACGCGATTGCTCCATCCAGCGCCGCAATCAAAAACTGATCGAAATTGCGCCTTCTCCGCAACTGGATGAAGCGCAACGGCAATATATCGGCGGTCTGGCAGTGCTGGCGGCTAAGGCAGTCAAATATACCAATGCCGGCACGGTCGAATTTTTGCTGGACAGCAACGACCGCTTTTATTTCATGGAAATGAATACGCGGGTGCAGGTTGAACACACCATTACCGAAACCATCACGGGTGTAGATATCGTCGAAGAGCAAATTCGAATAGCCGCCGGACTGCCCTTAGGCTGCAAGCAGGAGGACATCAGTCGCCGCGGCTACGCTATTCAGTTCCGTATCAATGCCGAAGATCCGAAGAATGGCTTTTTGCCCAGTTTCGGTCATATTTCTAGGTATTATGCACCAGGTGGCCCCGGTGTCCGTACCGATACCGCCATTTATACCGGTTACGATATCCCCCCTTATTACGATTCCATGCTGGCTAAATTGATCGTCAGTGCGACCACTTGGGAAGACACCATTAAGCGTGGGGAACGTGCCTTAAAGGATATGGGCTTGTTTGGGATTAAGACGACCATACCTTATTACTTGGAAATATTGCGCCATCCTGAATTTCGTGCCGGACGTTTTAATACCGGATTTATTGAGCAGCACCCAGAATTGGTCAATTATTCTAATAAGCCCAGGCCGGAAGTCTTGGCAAGTGTGATTGCGGCGGTGATGGCGGCGCATACGGGTTTGTAAGTTTGTTATAGCGTTAGTTGATTCCGTTCGTTCATCACCCTACACATCGCACTATCTCTGACGGCCAATAGGATAATCGTAAGCATTGGAAACTACGGTTATTTTGGGGTAGCCGGTAGGCTGAGTCGTTCGTAATTTTCCGCGCATACTCGCCGAAGTGTGTTGACACATTCGTTATAACGCCTTATCGTTATTACATCCGTAAAATTAACCGGGAATCCAGATGATTGCTTTAAAACTTACCCAAATCGGCAACTCAACGGGCGTTGTCCTACCTAAAGAAGCCCTTGAAAAACTGCGTGTCAGCAAAGGCGACGTGATTTATTTGACCGAAACGCCGGACGGCTTCCGTATAACGCCTTACGACTCAGAATTTGAGCATCAAATGACAGTTGCTAAGGAAGTGATGAAAAAACGCCGTAACGTCCTGCGCGAACTGGCTAAATGACAGAAGTTGTCTGGCTTTTGCATGAGACCGTGCTGGCTATGCACGAAGAACAACTAAGCGAACATGGTGGCGGTATCGGTGTTCGTGACCACGGGTTATTGGAATCTGCGTTGATGCGCCCACAACAATTGGCGCATTACGGCAATGCCGACATCGCACATCTGGCCGCCGCTTATGGTTTTGGTTTGGCAAAAAACCATCCTTTTATTGATGGCAACAAGCGGGTTGCCTTTGCCGTGACGGAAACATTTTTGGTGCTTAATGGCGTTATGTTGACCGCCACAGACGAAGACTGCGTAACAACCATGCTGCAATTGGCTGCAGGTGAAATTGACGAAAACCAGTTTGCAGATTGGATAAGGGGGAATGTATGACTAAAGGCGCAATAACTGAAATACCCGAAAGAGCATGAAGGCATTACTCCCGTGTACCTTAATCCGCCGCATGGTAAAGGGTTCGCCACATTCGGCGGATTACGCCGCGCCCAAACAAAAGTGGCACATCAAAACCCAACCAAGTTGCGCGGCTAATCCGCCTTACGGCCTTAAAGCATAAATAGAAAACTATAAATCTACTAAACTGACGGTTGACGTTTGATATTTTTGATAAGGGGCTGTTATGAATAAAGCTGGTGGAATAATTAGCATCATTGCTGGAATATTTGGAGTAATGGCCGCTATAGCGACACTTTTTGTTGGCGGCATGGGTTCTGCGTTTAAAGCGGACGGTGCCAATCAAATTATGGGTTTTGGTTGGGGAGGGATTGTATTTTCTTTTCTAGTCATAATTTTCGGAGCATTAGCGCTCAACAAAACGAAATACTCAGGCGCAGCAATAATCATATCTTCAATTTTTGGCGTAGTTTTGGGAGGAACTTTAGTTGCTATTTGCATGGCTTTGTCAACCATTGGTGGCATACTGACGCTTTTTGAAAAAAATGAAAATAAATCAAACTATACTGCTGCGCTCACTACTGAAAATCTCGGCGGAAAAAACAAAGTTGTCTTGGTAATTTTTGCTCTAGCAGTTGCTATTGTTGTGCTGGCTATTGTTGGGGGAAATAACAAGAATAATTCATCAAATACTACTGATGCCGCAGTCGAAAGTGATAACAAACCTAATGTTAATGATCCAACTGCCGAACTCGATAATGAGGTGCCAAGCGCTCTAAGCCCATTTGGTGAGTTAGCAGAAATATTTTCGTATGGCAGTAAAAACACCGATTTGCAGCGCGACAATAAACTAAAAGAAATAATCGGTAAGACAGTTCAGTGGCAATTGCCAGTATATGAGGTTTCTAAGAGCGGTGACGAATATAAGGTTCAAACTACGGGTACAAATGCGGTAGGGACATTCACTTACATAACGACACGAAATAACCAAGAAAAACAGATAATTGAGGCGCTTAAAACAGGCGATACAATTTCATTTAAAGGTCGTATTTATGATTCTTCAATGAGGAGTTTGCAAATAAAACCAGCAATTTTGTTTAGTCCTATCGAATCTGAACAGTTAGCCCAAGTTCCTGTAAAAACAGAATCGGAAGCTAATCAAGTCGCAGATGACCAACAAGATCAACCTGTTATCGGGGAATTACAGTCCACTGAACCAGAAATAAAAGTAACTGAAAATGATATGCAACAGTCTATTCCTACGCAGGAATCCAATGAAACACCCAATAAAAAAACAACATGGATAGGCAATTGGGGTGATGACATCGTGGCAATAGTCAATACAGAGCCATGCTCAAACCGCGATTTTTTAAAACAGGGTTACGCCTTTTTAATAACTTCTTCAATCCCGGAAGCTAGGTTGAAAAAACCTTCGGATGCCTTTTTTGTTTCAGATGGTCGGGCAACTACGGTGATTGGTTGCTGGTTCAAAAAAGAAGGCGGGTTAATCCACGTAAAGATGAAAAGGAAACATGATGGCAAAATTTGGGAAGTGGACAATAACCTCGATGATGCCGCAATTTGGACAAGTAGCTCAGAAGGGACAGAAACAAGTCAACAGGATGTCCTTGCAGAAGCAAACAAGCGTATCAATATCGTTTGGAACGGGGCGACAAAAGAAATAAGGGCGGCTCTTTTGCCGGAACAAAAAGAATGGTTAAAACAACGCGAAACTGACTGCTCTTTGAAAGCCACATCCGAGCAACCCGATAACGCCAGTGCTCAAGCGACTACCCGCACAAACTGTATGGCAACAATGACAGAAGAAAGAACAGAAATTTTGAAACAAAAATTTGCTGATATGGATTAATTTCTTCAAAATTGAATTCATCCCGTATGCCGCGCCGAGTACCGGAGGTTTTGGCGGGAATTGCCCGAAGGGGTGCGGCAGGGATGCCGCACGTTGCCGGAGGGACATGAAGTCCCTTCCTGCAACCCCCGTCAAAACTGAGGAACGCAGGAAGCAAACGGCATCCGGGGGTCATTTCTTTTGGATACTTTTCTTTGGACAAGCAAAGAAAAGTATCCCGCTTGCCAGTACAGGAACTGGCATTTAATTAATCTTCGCGGTAGCGACACATTAAAATAAACTATCAAACCCCGTTCGTCCTGAGCTTGTCGAAGGACAGGTTCATAAGTGTTCATGGTTCGACAAGCTCACCACGAACGGCTTTATTTAACCATCCTTAAGTATCTGGATTTCGGCAAGCTCAGTACCCACAGGGCATAAAGACGGACGTAATCAAATTACAAACCATCATCCCACCCCAATCCCCCTCACTTCGGTTAAAATAACCCCATATTAAAGAAACCCAATTAAGTAAATGCCTAACCAACAAGTTAAGATCACCGACGTAATCCTGCGTGATGCCCACCAATCCCTAATCGCCACCCGCTTACGCACGGAAGATATGCTGCCGGGTTGTGCCATGCTCGACGACATCGGCTATTGGTCGCTGGAATGCTGGGGCGGCGCGACGTTTGATGCCTGCTTAAGGTTCCTGAAGGAAGATCCTTGGGAACGCTTAAGCAAGCTCAAGGCCGCTTTGCCAAAAACCCGTTTGCAAATGCTGGTGCGTGGGCAAAACCTATTAGGTTATCGGCATTATTCTGATGATGTGGTGCGTGCTTTTATCCATAAAGCCGCAGAAAACGGCATGGATGTGTTCCGTATTTTCGATGCCCTGAACGATGTCCGCAATTTACGGACGGCTATCGAAGCAACTAAAGCAAGCGGCAAACATGCTCAAGGCACGATCTGCTATACCACTAGCCCCGTTCATGATGTGCAAAGTTTTGTCACGTTAGGTAAGGAATTGGCGAAACTGGGTTGTGATTCCATCGCCATTAAGGATATGGCGGGCTTGCTTACCCCTTATGCCACCAGCGAGTTGGTCAAGGCCTTAAAAGACGCGGTCGATTTGCCCTTGCACTTACACTGTCATGCAACGTCAGGCTTAGCCGAAATGTGTCAGTTGAAGGCGATAGAAGCAGGATGCCAGCATATTGATACGGCGTTGTCGTCCTGGTCGGGCGGCACCAGCCATCCACCAACGGAAGCACAGGTGATAGCGCTAAAAGGCACCGAGTTCGACACTGGCCTGGATTTGGATAAGTTACAGGTGGCAAACCACTATTTCGCCGAGGTCAGGAAAAAATACCGCCGTTTTGAAAGCGAATTTACCGGCATAGATACGCAAGTGCATGTGTTTCAAGTTCCCGGCGGGATGATTTCCAACTTGGCAAACCAGCTAAAGGAGCGCAATGCCCTGGATCGCATTGGCGAGGTTTATAAAGAAATCCCCGAAGTCCGCAAAGATTTGGGTTATCCGCCCTTGGTTACACCGACATCACAGATTGTCGGCACACAAGCTGTGCTCAACGTGTTGACAGGCAAACGCTATGAAACCATCACCAATGAGGTGAAACGCTATCTGCAAGGCGGCTATGGCAAAGCACCTGCGCCTGTGAGCGCGGCGTTGCAGAAAAAAGCCATTGGTAAAGAAGACGTGATGGATTGCCGCCCCGCTGATTTAATCAAGCCGGAATTGGATAAGTTACGCCAGGAAATCGGTGAGCTGGCAAAAACGGATGAAGATGTGTTGAGTTACGCGATGTTCCCCGAAGTCGGTAAGTTATTTCTGGAACAACGCGCAACCGGAAACTTAGTGCCGGAACCATTAGTGATTGAATCCAGGGCGGACGACCACATCAAAAAAGCGCCCACCGAATTTAATGTCGCCCTACATGGCGAAAGTTATCACGTCAAAGTCACGGGTGCAGGCCCGAAAAACCAGTCGCTTAGGCATTTCTACTTCATGGTCGATGGTGTGCCAGAAGAAATCGTCGTCGAAACGCTGGATGAAATCGTGTTGGAAGGCGGTACCCAAGGCGCAGTGAAAGGCACTATATCCAGCAAGCGCCGCAAGCCCACCGCACCCGGCGATGTCGTCGTCAGTATGCCTTGCAACGTACTGGAAGTGCTGGTTAAAGTAGGGCAATCGGTAGCAGCTGGTCAAGCAGTCATGATTACCGAGGCGATGAAAATGGAAACCGAGATTACCGCACCCATTGGCGGCGTGGTGAAAGCCGTGCATGTTGTCAAGGGCGAGCCGGCGAATCCTGATGAGGTGTTGGTTGAAATCGACCCGCTGGTCTAATTGTCCTCAGCAAAATGAAACCCGTAACCGCAGATCAAGCGGCAATCAACCAAGCAGCCGATTTATTACGGCAAGGTCGTCTCGTCGCACTCCCGACTGAAACGGTTTATGGCTTAGGCGCAGATGCCAAAAACCCAGAAGCAGTAAAGCGGATTTTTGCCGCCAAAGGCCGTCCTGCCGATCATCCTTTGATTGTCCATATTCCTGATAAGGCCGCCCTTACCGATTGGGCAATTGAAATTCCTGAGATTGCTTGGAAACTTGCGGAACGTTTCTGGCCTGGGCCGTTGACCATCGTGCTAAAAAAGCACCCTGATGTGCCGATGGAAGTTACGGGCGGACAAAATACGGTGGCCTTGCGCGTACCTAATCATCCGGTGGTTTTGGCAGTATTAACAGAATTTGGTGGTGGGATTGCTGCGCCATCAGCAAACCGATTTTGTCGGATAAGTCCCACCCAAGCCAGTCATGTTGAAGAGGAATTGGGCGATAAAGTCGATATGATTCTGGACGGCGGTGCATGTGAAGTAGGTTTGGAATCGACGATTGTGGATTTAAGTGGTGATCAGCCTCGTTTGCTCAGGCCAGGGCAATTGAGCAAAACTGAGATCGAAGCCGTCCTCGGCTCGGCGTTAATCGTTCCCGAAGCAGACGAAGAAATTCATGTGCCTGGCAGAAAAGATGTGCATTATTCACCCAAAACCCAGGCGTTTCTGTGTACGCCAGAGCAAGTGCAAGTGATTTTGCGAGGTAATGTCTTGCAGCATCGGCATAAAATGGGCATTTTGAGTTATGCTACCGAAATCAACTCAAATTTATTTGATTACGTTATTCAAATGCCTAAAAACGTAAACGATTACGGACACTTACTTTATAGTAAACTACGCGAATTAGACCATGCTGAATTGGATTTGATATTAGTGGAACAACCGCCTCAAACCGAAGTTTGGTTAGCAGTCAATAACCGTTTGCAGAAAGCGGCAAAACAATATTTAGAAGATTTCCAATCAAGACTTACAGACAAGTGATTGACAAGTATTGTCGCTGAATGAAACCTAACAATGAACCATTCATTTGAAAAGGCTACATGAAGAAATTAAGCGTAAATAAGTTTCGGGTAATGGTTTTTGAAAAATTGATGGGCTTTGCGAGTGCTTTGCAAAATATACCGGCAAAAATCACCCCACCGCCATTCAGGCTCATGCAGATTGGTTCACAGTTCTGGCAGTCACGCGCGTTATATGTAGTAACGAAACTCGGTGTCGCCGATACGATTGGGGACAGACAAAAAAGCACAAAAGAAATTGCCGCAGAATTACATTTGCATGAGGATCATCTCTATAGGTTACTGCGGATGTTGGGGGCAATGGGTATTTTCGATGAAGTTTCACCGCGCGTTTTCAAAAATTCCAAAACATCCGCTTTTCTACGGATAGATAACCCGAAAAATGTACGTGCAATGATCCTCATGCACAATTCTCCCGAAATGACCCGGCCTTGGATGGAATCGTTAGAGGAAAGTCTACGTGATGGCGACATACCTTTTGCAAAAGTGCATGGTGTTGATCTTTTTACCTATATGGATCAAAGCCCATACTTTGATTTATTGTTTTCTCAAGCAATGGATACCGTGGAAAATCTTACTGGAACTACGTTTCTGGAGGATTTCAACTGGGGGGCTTTTGACCGTATTATTGATGTTGGTGGCTCCAAAGGCAGCAAATCGATTGCAATCCTAAAATCTTTTCCAAGTCTTCGGTCAGAGGTGTTTGACAGGCCACAAATTATCGAAACAGCAAAAACATATTGGAGCGGAAAAGTCCCCGATGAATTGCTGGCACGTATTGATTTTCAACCCGGCAATATGTTTGAGAGCCTACCAATAGCACTATCAGATAGAGACCTCTACGTGTTCTCAGCCATATTTCATGGCTTGAATGACGAAGAATCCAAAAAGGTACTCAGTAACCTGAAGTCAGCTATTGGCTCGAAAAGTCCTTACGTACTGATTGCCGATTCAGTTGCTGAGGAAATGCACATCAATTCAACAGTCGCTGCTTTCGACATGCAGATGTTAGTCGGAACTAAAGGTCGTGAACGTACCCTGGGCGAATGGAAGATGCTGCTTGAAAATTCTGGGTTCGAAATCGTAGATGTAATGGATGTCAGAACTTTTGCAAAGTTCATCGTTGCCAAGCCGCGTCAGTCGAACCAACATGCCTAATCAGATATTGATGTCGTCGATAAGCTGGTTTTGAACAAATATCAACTAAGGAATTGTAAATTTTGACTAATAAAATCATCCGCATCGCCACCCGCAAAAGCCCACTCGCCTTATGGCAAGCTGAGCATGTTGCGGCATTGCTTGAAAATAACTTCCCTGGTGTAACAACCGAACTGGTAAAAATGACCACCCAAGGCGACAAAATCCTGGACGCGCCACTGGCCAAAATCGGCGGCAAGGGATTGTTTGTAAAGGAATTGGAGGTCGGCATGTTGGAAGGGGCGGCGGATATTGCCGTGCATTCCATGAAAGATGTGCCTGTGGAGTTTCCAGAAGGTTTGCATTTAGGGGCGATATTAAGTAGGGAGGACCCTACGGATGCCTTTGTTTCTAATCATTATCCTTCATTAACGGATTTACCCCCCAACGCCAGAATAGGTACGTCCAGTTTGCGTAGGCAGTGCCAAATCAAAGCGTTATACCCCAACGCGGAAATTTTGACCTTACGGGGCAACGTCAATACACGCTTAGCTAAGCTGGATGCAGGTGAGTACGATGCCATTATTTTGGCATCTGCTGGTTTGAAACGGTTGGGTTTTGCAGAACGTATAGCCCAATGCCTTGATACTAAACTAAGTTTACCCGCCATTGGCCAAGGCGCGATTGGTATTGAATGCCGAGTTGATGACAAAGAACTCAATGACATGTTGATCAAATTGCACGATAACGCAACAGGTATTTGTGTGCGGGCAGAACGGGCAATGAATGCGAGGTTAAGCGGTGGCTGCCAAGTTCCTATTGCAGGCTTTGCCGAAATACACGATAACCAGCTCTTCATGCGCGGTTTAGTTGGCAGTCCAGATGGGTGCGTGACTTATCGAAGTGAATGCAGTGGCAAGCCAGAGCAAGCAGAATCAATCGGCAAAAAAATTGCCGAAGATCTTTTGGCGCAAGGTGCGGACAAGATATTGCAGGCACTTCATTTGTGAGCAATGCCTTAAACGGGGCTCATGTCTTGGTCACCCGGCCCATCCATCAGGCAGAACATCTAAGTAGCATGATCGAGCAACAGGGCGGGGTTGCCGTGAGTTTTCCTACTTTGCAAATCGTGGGTCTTGAAAACCAAGCAGATAATCTGGCAACGGCAACCAATTCATTATTCCAATTGTCGAATTGCCAGTGGCTTATTTTTACCAGTGTTAATGCAGTAAATTTTGCGCTTAAAGCGAATGGTGGCAAAATAGCGCAGTTAAAGACAACGCGAATTGCAGCAATTGGCAAAGCAACCGCTAGAGAACTGGAATCGGCTGGCTTACACGTCAGTTTGATCCCAGAAAACGGCTATGACAGCGAATCGTTATTAGCTATGCCGCAAATGCAGCAGGTAAATGGTCAAACCGTCTTAATTGTTCGAGGACAAGGCGGACGCGAAGAACTGGCGAATGTGCTTCGTAGCAAAGGTGCGAAAGTCGGTTATTGGGAAGTCTATAGACGAATTTTGCCCGATATTGATAGTGCCGAAGTGGTCAGCTTGCTTGAGTATTGCAAACTGGATGTGATTGTAGTCACCAGTTGCGAGACCTTACAGAATTTACTGACCATGTTGGGCGAAAGCTACAACAAGATACTGATAATGATTCCACTTGTAGTCATTAGCGAAAGAATAAGGCGATTAGCTGTTGAGATAGGATTTACGCATATAGCCGTGGCTGAAAGTCCATCAGACCCAGCAATTGTTAACACAATATGTGCATTAATAAACGAGCGCGGTAAAAACGGGGAATAGAGTGGCAGAAGAATTGATTGAGCAACCAAAACCAAAGCAAGAACCCGTCATCAGCCCAAATGACGGCAAACCGAGGTCAGCACCTCGGTCAAGTGGTGGGCTTTTGTTTATCATTATCGTTTTATTCCTTATTTTAGGGTTGGCGGCCGCAGGGTTTTATTTTTTTACCCAACTACGCGATAAGCAAGAAGGCTTAGGCGGCGAAGTCAAAAGTGAGCTGACCCGCCAAATCAACGATTATCAAGGCCAACTGACTGCCATACAATCGCAAGTGGCTGCTTTACAATCCGAACTTGCCGGAAAAGAGGAACACTTCAACAAAACGATAGCCGACTTTTCTGGTCTTCATAACCAGAAAGAGGAAGCGACACGTAAAGAACTCAACGATAAAGTCCTACAAGTACAACGGCAACTGGGCAAAACCAGAGGTGATTGGTTAATTGCAGATGCTGAATATTTGCTTAGCGTTGCCAATGAAAGGCTCCACTTAGTTGGCGATATAAATACCACGCGCGCCGCCCTTGAAGCCGCCGACCAGCGTTTGCGCGAAAGCGGCGATACTGGCACCATCACGATCCGTGAACAGATAGCCAAAGAAATCTCACAGCTTCAAGGTGTCAAAGTACCTGATGTGGTGGGGCTTTACGTTTCCATACAGACCTTGGAAAGCGATATTGCCAAACTGACTTTAGTGCTGCCTTATTCCGGCAAACCATTAACAGCACCTGGAGAGTCGTCTGATCCTAGTGCAGTCCATGAGGATTCCAATGATTTGCTCAATTCTGCAATTCAAGAACTGGAAGGCATCGTCACCATCAAGCATTCCGATAAACCTATCAAGGAAATACTGACTCAAGAACAAGCAGAATTCATTCGAGAACAGCTTAAGATCAAGTTGGAAGTTGTGAAAATCGCACTCGTACAACAAAATGATGCCTTGTTTCAAGCCAGTTTGGCGGATATAAAAACAGCTATTAATCAACATTTTACTAATAATGATGATGGTAAACGGTTCATAAATGAATTATCACAATTACAAGCTATTAAATTACGTAGCCAATTGCCTGACATTAGTCTGTCATTAAAAATGCTCCGTGACGTGACTAAACTAAGAATCGAAAATGATAAAGCCTTGACTACCGATGAAATAAGATCGGAGCAAGCAGAAAATCCAAAAGCCCCAGTAGCTTCTACCGAATCAACGATCAAGCCAACTGAATCAACAAATCCTGCTGACAAAAGTCCGCCAGCCGAAGCTGCTAAGCCGAAGCAGGGAAAGTGAGCACATAATGAAAAATTGGCTTTTTTTCTTTAGTTCACTGTTTATTACCCTAGTAACAGTATTTCTTGTCGGTAAGTGGCTGGGGACGTTTGAAAATCCCGGTTATGTGCTGATTGGAATTGGCACTTGGTCAATGGAAACGTCGCTTATCGCTTTTCTGGTCGGCTTGATTGTCACTTTTTATATACTTTACCTGTTGTTTAGATTTCTGGGATGGTTAATAAGGCTACCCTGGCAAGTAAAAAACCGTAGTAAAAACATAAAATTTAACCGCTCGCAAGATGCCTTGATCGCAGGCCTGATGGGGTCGGCAGAAGGTAAGTGGGAACAAGCGGAAAAAGTTCTTGTTAAACATGCGTCAAATAGTGGTGCGCCTTTAATCCATTATTTGACCGCCGCCAAAGCGGCACAATCGCGTGGTGCTTACGACAAGCGGGATGAATATCTAAAGAAAGCGGCAACCCATGCGCCGGGTTCAGATGTGGCGATTGGGTTGACCCAAGCAGAACTGCATTTTTCGGCAAACCAGTTTGAACAGGCCTTAGAAACACTGACGAAACTACACTCAATGGACGCCACCCATGCCAGCGTGCTCAAGCTTTTGCACCAAACCTACCAACATTTAGGTGACTGGCAAGGTTTACGTAAATTGCTACCTACTTTAAATAAAAACAAGATCCTGATGGAAACCGAGATAAAAAAGCTGGAAATCGACGCTTTTGGTGGTCTATTGAAGCAAACCATTAAACAGGGCAACACCGATGAAATGCGCTTGTTGTGGACTGAAATACCTAGCCATATCAAAAAGAACCCTGATGTCGCCGCAGTTTATTTCGCTGGCATGATTAATGGCGGTTTGGGGGCTGAGATCGAAAATGAATTAATTGATACCTTGACCATTAATTGGGATGAAACATTGTTGCTTCTATTTGGCAGCTTACAATCGAAAGATGTTTTCAAACAGTTGGAGATTGCTGAGACTTGGCTATCCCACCATAAAAATGATGGTTTATTACTGACCATTCTCGGCAAGTTAGGTCTTGTATGTAAGGATTACACAAAAGCTGAAGATTACCTCACGAAAAGTATTGCCCTTGATCCCAGTGTTCAGGCGTATCGTTTATTAGGCGACTTATTTACGACACAAGGCGAGGAACATAAGTCTAACAAGTGTTATAAGCAGGGATTAGAGCTTGCATCCAGTGGTGTTGTCAGTCAAGTTGATGCTGTATTAGAGGTATAGTTTACTGCGAGAAGAATTGATGGCTATAAATTTTATTTTTGTTACCTATTCTATAAATAATATAGTTAAGGGGATCTCTACCCCCCCCCTCACCCTCTGGAAGAGGGTGAGGGTGAGGGTTATGTTTGATTTTAAATCCCTCATCCCAACCTTCTCCCAGAGGGAGAAGGAGTTTTTTGAATTTTTAGAGATCCCTTAAAGTATTTAACCATTTTCATACCACGCTACATATACGAACCAACTTATAGCACCCAATTAAAACGGAAGTAATGATCCGGTTGTCTGCTTTTCTACTACGACTGTCAATAAGTCAATAACTTTAAAGGCTCTCCCATGAATTTATTTATTAGAAACCATAAAAAGTTTAATTCCATACTGTTAGCTTTGTTATTACTATCAACAGTGTTTTGTGTTGAATCAGCTTGGGCGCTTGCGCGGCTACCAAAATTTGGCTCTTATGCAATACCGATTACGCAGCAAACCAAGTTTTTAAGACGGACAGACGCCTATGATTATTGGAAGCTTAGCCAGTTCTACCTGCCGCAGCAGACTTCCAGTGCTTGTGGACTGGCTTCAACCGCTATGGCTTTAAATTTTCTATTGAGTGTGCCAAAATTTTCAGATCAAACCTTGATTACACAGTCCGCTTTGCTGGAAACTGTTTTTATAGATGGAGTTGGTGACAAAGTGGCAGAGGGCGGCGATGGCCTCAAGTTTAACGAAATGGTGACGTTGGTTAAGAAGAGTCTAGATTTTTATAAGCTTAAAAATTACACAATTGAGGTCATTCGTCCAGCAAACACTCTTGAAGGTCTTGCGCTAATTAAACGGGTGTTAGCTGCGAATGAGAGATCCCCTAACGATTTGGTGCTTGCCTATTTTAATCAAGGCGTATTAACCAGCGACTGGGATGGCCCACATATTTCTCCTATTGGTGCATATAACAAGCATAATCATCAAGTGTTAATTATGGATGTAGATAGAGAATGGTATCCACCATATTGGTCTCCAGTGAGTAAATTGCTAGAAGCTCTGTTGCGTCCAGCACCGACCGATCAAGGAACGTTGGCAGGGGAAACGGGTGGGCTATTGTGGATCAAGCGTAAATATTGAGCGTATAGGCTTACTTTTTAAGCAATCTGCATAACACCTGCGGTCATGATGGCAACAAGAACCAGTTTAGTACGCAATTGATATCGCGCTTCTTCATTACCAAAGCGGTGGTTAAAAGAAAGCAACAGGATCGTCAACAGAAAAGTATAACCAGGAACCGTAGTTTCCATAGCTGCCGCTAAAGAGGGAGAGCCTAAATCGATAGCCCGCTGGCTCATATACAAAGCAACCAAATTCGCCATCTCAATACATAGAAAGAAAGGTGCTAGAGACTTTAGTTTAGGAATATTTTTACTGAACGCCTTACGAACACTGGGAACTACCAAAAGCGGTAATACGCCGCTTAGAACAACACCCAAAATGATGAACATGAAGCACATTAAAAAAGCACTATGCACAAATACGTATTTCTCAATTAATATGGCGGATACTTGAACGGTGGATGCCATTAACATCAAAAATATCGAATTCCAATTCCCGTGTCGAGAAATATCTATAAGACAAAAGCAGATGGATGCAAGCACCAACACACCAATCGTGATGTAGTGCCATGGCTGTAAAACGTCACCCATCAAGAAATAACTAACTAACGGCAATAGCGTGGGGGTGAAATTTCCGTACGCCGCAACGATGCCCGCTTCAGTTTTTTCCAGCGCCTGAAAATAAAATCCTTGTCCTAACTGGATTAGCCCACCAGAGAGTAAAGCTAAAGCAATGATGTGCCAACTAGGTAACCGCCAGTCCATGTATAGCAAAATAAATGGAAAGAACAAAGCTATAACTGCCGTCGCCAGAGAACTCGTGATAACCCCCATCCAGGGTCGATCAAATACATTTCCGACACAATGGCTGTCGAGAATGTGAACCAATGCCCAGAAAGGAGGGCCGAGGAGTGCATAAAAAAGCCACATCGATTTTAATTCCTTATGTCTAAATCTAATGGGTTGTACGATAGGCGGCGTACTCCGTAATGACCCTATTCATATTTTACAAAATAGCTAAATAGGTTGAGACCTTTGCACAAACAGCAGAAACTCCGGCTGACTGGTCAAAAGCCGATTTTTTTGAATTGGCATTCACCTTAATGGGCGGTATTCGGCTGAAAT
>NZ_JBEBKJ010000061.1:0-22244 GCF_040079455.1 Methyloglobulus sp.
CTCTAAATTTTAATTTAGAAGATGTTTTTACAATTGCTTCTCTATTTTCTCTACAACTAAATATAAAACAAGTAGCAAATAAGCACCAGGATATAATCAGGCGTAAATACAAACAACTTGTATACAAAGATGATTATGGAAATACCATAAGTAAAGATTTCGATAATGAAATATTATACTTTCATAAAAATGTCATCAATAACGATGAAAACATAATAAAATCAATCAGCCTATATGTTAGGCCATGTGTGTTTAGAAATCTATATATCTCCACAAAAAAAACAGCACCTAATGTAGATGAAGAAATTATAAAAGCTAATATTAATAAACGAACGGATATAATAATTGAAACAATCACAAACTTTATGGTCAGCGATATAATAAACAACCTTAAATTTGATGAATTCGAAAAAAACAATGTTGATCAGGAGTCATTAGATCATTATGAATATGAAAAATTTTGTGAAACAGAATTAAAAAAAGCAGGATGGGAAGCCAATGTTACAAAAAAAGGTGCTGATCAAGGCGTAGATATTGTCGCAACTATGAATAAATTTATGATAGTTGTACAGTGTAAAAAATATACAAACCCTATTGGCAACAAGGCCGTTCAAGAAGTAATTTCAGGAAAACAATACTACGAGGCTAATGGAGGTATAGTGGTTTCAAATATACCGTATACAAAGTCAGCTTTGCAATTAGCATCAATCTCTGGAATTAAATTGCTTCACCATGAACAATTAATAAGTCTTAAAGCAGACAATTTTAAAATTATCTGTAGCCCATAAGTTACATAATATGCAGATTGCTCCTGCATTGCCCTACCTCCTGCATCCATGCAACCCATAACGTGCGTTAATGTATCCTGTATCTTGGGTATTTGTAGGTTGGCGGTGAGGTACGAACCCCAACGCTTTTGATCGTATTTTGTTGGGGTTCGTACCTCACCCACAACCTACTTTTTCAAATTAATCTGGTTATCCAATGATAGAAATCGGCAAAATCAATACTCTTAAAGTCGCAAGCCGTGTAGGTTCGGAAATATATCTTGCTAGCGCAGCATCAGCGAAAGTGCTGTTGGTTGACAAGAGACCACCAATTTGCCAAGTGGGTGACGCACTGGAAGTCTTCGTTTATGTCGATACCGAAGGTCATTTGGCGGCAACAACAACCGTTCCTAAAGCATTGGTCGATGACATTGCTTGGCTGAAAGTGGTTTCACTTAATTATGTGGGCGCTTTTCTGGACTGGGGTTTGCCTAAAGACTTGCTGGTTCCCTTTGGTGAGCAGCACCACGAACTGGAAGTGGGCAAATCCTATCTGGTAAAACTGTTTCTCGATAACCAAAACCGCATTTTAGCCACGACTAAAATAGAGAAATTCATTGCAGAAGAGAATTTTTACTTCAAGGCAGGGCAAAAAGTTTCGCTGCTTATTGCTGATAAAACCGACTTGGGCATTAAGGCGATTATCAACAACAGCCATTGGGGCATGTTGTATGAAAACGAGCTATTCCAGCCCGTGCAAAAAGGCCAAAAATTAGACGGTTTTATTAGGCAAATCCGCGAAGACAATAAAATTGACCTTACCCTTCATCAACCCGGTTACGGTAAAGTCGATGAATTGACCGATAAAATTTTGGCTAAGATCAAAGACAACCAGGGTTTCTTGCCATTAAGCGACAAAAGCCCACCCGACACCATTTATAGCACTTTCGGTGTAAGCAAAAAGGTGTTCAAACAGGCGATTGGTGCTTTATACAAGAAGAAATTAATCTTGATTGAAAAGGACGGAATTAGGCTGATTTAACGTATTTAGGAACAACTAAAAGCTCAAAGGCATCCTTGTTCAGCTCTCCCTATGTGAATTCAGATGTTCAGCTTATGTTTTCACTTCCCCGGCTTCTGCGCTAGGGTTCATCTTCGGCAACATTTACACTTCAGCACATTGTTTTAAGGTAAACAAAACAGGCTCCAAACTTTTACCAAAGTCGGTCATGGAATATTCCACATATCAACCCATCGTTCCCGAACCTTGGCATTTAGGGCGTGTACGCTAGAATCGGGAGTACGGCGAGTTCGCCTACCTAGATACAGATAACAAACCAATATCAATAGACAACTTACGGCAAAGGCAACTAAATCGTACGGCATACAAATATCTCTTTTTTTAGTATCCAAGAAACTATCATTAAACCCGTAATTTCGTCATACCCTTACCAACCTCATCGAAAAATCGGTGAATATTGACAAAGTTAACAGAGTGGTTGAGGATAATCAGCAATATTAAATAGACAAGGATTGTCTCATTTGGCAAGGTTAACAAAAAGCTTCAATTGAAAGTAATATTAGAACCCAAAAATAGCACCGTTATGAATGTAGTGTTTTAGTCGTCGCTGCTTTCAAATAAATCAAATAGTCGAATTAAGCACGGCAATTTAGTTTGCGTGCTGTTTATCTTAATAAACTGGCATTAGGTAACTTATGGAAAACTTCACTCCCTTTTCGGCATTTTCAGGCGGCATTCTGATAGGACTCGCTGCAACTCTGTTGTTATTGTTTAACGGACGCATTGCCGGTATCAGTGGCATTATGGGCGGTATGATGAATTCTGACAGAACAGAATTATTTTGGCGATTCGCTTTTTTAGCCGGTATTGTTATTGGTGCATTTTTATTCCATCAGATAAAACCTGATTTTTATCAGCCACGCGAAAACTTTCCGGTTTGGCTATTGGCGTTTGGCGGTTTTCTGGTTGGTTTTGGTACCCGCATGGGTAATGGCTGCACTAGCGGCCACGCGGTTTGCGGAATAGCCAGAGGGTCTATACGCTCGATTACGGCCACGATAACATTTATGGCTAGCGGTTTTCTCACTGTTTACATTATGCGTCATATGCTGGGAGTGCTAGTATGAAACTCATCGTTATGTCTTTAATCAGCGGCATACTATTTGGTGTCGGGTTAACGCTTTCCCAAATGACCAATCCCGATAAGGTGATTAATTTTCTCGATATTGCCGGCAACTGGGATCCTAGCTTGATTTTCGTTATGGTCGGTGCGCTTGCCGTTACATCACTTTTCTTTCGGAACATAATCAAACGCCCAAGACCGCTATTCGACAAAGAATTTTACTTATCCAGTAAGTCGGTCATTGATAAGCCACTAGTTATTGGTGCTGCCATTTTTGGGATAGGATGGGGCATTAGCGGCTATTGCCCAGGGCCTTCGGTTGCTGGATTAGGTCTGGGCACAAGCGAAGCAGTTGTTATGGTTTTTTCTATCTACCTAGGTTTTATTGCCCATCGTTTTTATAACCAGTAAAACTGTTTCACCATGCTGACCTTGTGAAACACAATTATGTTTCAATGAAACGCATCCAGCAGCAATAAAAACTAAGCTAGATATTAAAAAAACGTATACCCATATTAAAAACAATGGGTTATAAATACCAGCTTATTCTGGCATGTGTCTTGCTTTTATTCCTATATCGCATTAACACTATTTCACTAACTCGAAAGTGAAAAACCCTAACGGCAACTAACGGAGAAGCATTATGTTATTTAAACAATTGTTCGATCAGGAAACCTGGACTTACACATATCTGATTGCTGACCCTGCCAATAAAGAAGCGGTCTTGATTGATCCAGTCAACACACATATCGACGCTTATCTGGCCTTGCTGGCAGAACATGGCTTGCAACTGAAATATTCGCTGGAAACCCATGTCCATGCCGACCACATCACCGCCAGCGGTTTGTTGCGGCAAAAGCTGGGTGCAGAAACAGGAGTCAGCGCTTTGTGCGGTGCGGAAACAGCGGATATCCAGATTAAAGATGGCGATGTGTTTTCTTTCGCTAACGGCGAACACATCAAGGTCATCGCCACACCTGGGCATACCAAAGGCAGTATTTCGTTTTTGTGGCGTGACCGGATTTTTACGGGTGATTCCTTGTTTATCGGCGGCTGTGGACGTACCGATTTCCAAGGCGGCGATGCCGGAGCACTTTACGACTGCATCACCCAACGCCTGTTCACTTTGCCTGATGATACATTGGTTTATCCAGGGCATGATTATCAACAACGCTGGGTCAGCAATATCATGCAGGAAAGAACTACCAATCCCAGATTGGCAGGTAAAACACGGGAAGAATTCATAACCATCATGAATAATCTTAATCTCCCAAAACCAAAGCTGATCGACGAAGCCGTACCTGCCAACCGTTATTGCGGTTTGGAAGAAAACGAACGCCAGGATGCTGTTGCCCATAGGGAACGGGTTCGGGAAACCTCTAAAACTGGCGATGAACCAACCGTAAACTGCGGCGGCGATATGCCAAAATCAAGCGGCATAACCGTGCAAGATATGGTGGCAGCAGCAAAACAGCAGATTACCGAAGTCACGGTGGACAAGGCAAAGCAATTATTGGCTGAAGGCAGCATTGCACTTGTTGATGTCCGTGAAGAAAGCGAGTACGCCGCAGGCCACATCAACAACGCTATTTTGCTACCACGCGGCGTTCTGGAATTCAAAATTGGGACAGTGCCTGAATTGGCCGACAAGGCCAAACCAGTCATCATCTATTGCCGCACCGGCGGACGCGCATCAATGGCAGCCGTCAACATGAAAGCCTTGGGTTATACCAATGTGGTTTCTATTGCTGGCGGTTATGAAGGTTGGCAAAAAACGGTTTAGATACATCATTATTGAAAACTTGTTGACTATCAACAAATTTTAGGTGAAAAAGGGCTTGAAAATGTTAGCGTTATGACAGTCAAGCCCTGTACCTACGTAGTGCGAAAACATATCAAAGCTATAATTAAACAATGAGAATTAAAACAATAATTACATCCTTGGAGGAATCATGTCAGATCAACACCATACCCTATTAATCGTCGGCGGCGGCGCTGCTGGCGTTTCAGTCGCCAACAATATGCGCCGTCAAAACCCATCCATCGCGATAGGTTTGATCGAACCGGCTGAAAAACACTATTACCAGCCCGGCTTCACGATCATTGGCGGCGGTGCTTACACACTGAAGCAAGCCACCCGAAATGAAAAGGATTTAATCCATCCCAGTGTCACCTGGATTAAGGAATATGCAGAAACTTTCCAGCCAGACGAAAATAGCGTAACCCTGCGTTCTGGCAATAAAGTGACTTACGACTTCTTGGTCGTCTGCCCAGGCCTACAACTGGATTGGGGTAAAATCAGCGGCTTGAAAGAAACGCTGGGCAAAAATAATGTGTGCAGCAATTACTCGGTCGATCATGTTGAGTACACTTGGACAACCATCCAGGCGATGCAATCCGGTACGGCTTTGTTTACCCAGCCGCCCATGCCCATCAAATGTGCCGGAGCACCGCAAAAGATCATGTATCTTGCTGCCGACCGCTTTCGCAAAAGAGGTATCCTGGATAAATTCAATATTGAATTCTGCAATGCCGGCCCAGCCATGTTTGGCATTCCTTTTTTCGCCAAAGCACTCTCTAAAGTGGTTGCCAATTATGGCATTAAAACCAACTTTAGCAGCAACCTGATAGCTGTTGACGGCGAAGCAAAAACAGCCACTTTTGAAGTCACTGACAGCGAAGGTAAAAAGACAACTGTCAGCAAATCATTCGACATGATCCACGTTACCCCACCACAAAGCGCACCGGATTTCATCAAACAAAGCCCGCTAGCGAATGCTGCCGGTTGGGTTGATGTGCATGAGAAAACCTTGCAACACAATAAATACCCTAATATTTTCGGATTGGGCGATGCCACCTCAACACCCAATGCCAAAACTGCCGCTGCGGTACGCAAACAAGTGCCTATCTTGGTGGATAACATCCTTAACCTGATGAACTCAAAGCCTGTTGAAGAAAAATACGACGGTTACGGCTCTTGTCCATTGACTACATCACTCAATACCGTAATGTTGGCCGAATTTTCTTATGGCGGTAAGGTAACACCTTCTTTCCCCTTTTTGGATCCACGCGAAAACCGCTTTATCTGGTGGATCGGCAAAAAAATAGGTTTTCCTTGGATGTACTGGAGCTTAATGATAAAGGGCTACCGGATTGATATTCCTCATTTGGAATCGTATGCCAAAAAATTTATGAAGGAAGATTAGACGTTAGATAATTCGTCTTATTTAAAAAGTGGGTTAGCGTAGCCTGGTATTTTTAAATCGTACAGGCCACGCTAATTCACCGATTTTGTTCGGTTAATTACTGATATTCCGAATATTTTCGCCCATCAAATTTTAAATTTTTCTGTGCCAAAACATAGAAATTAGAAACTACTAACCGCAATGTCCGATAAACAACCCGACAACTCGCAACTGGCCGATTTTTTCCCAATTGTAAATTGGCTAAAAAGCTACACACGCCGCGATTTTGATGGGGACATCTTTGCAGGAATCATCACCGCCATATTGCTAGTCCCGCAAGGAATTGCTTATGCCATTCTTGCTGGGTTGCCGCCGCAAATGGGTTTGTATGCCAGTATCCTACCGACTGCAATCTATGCCCTGCTTGGTACCAGCCGTACCTTATCCGTAGGGCCGGTTTCGATTGCTGCCATCATGATTGCCAGCGCTTTGGCAACGCCGGAAATCAGTGCGTTGGGCGATTCTGTGCAAAGCGCACTGATTCTGGCGGCGGAAAGCGGAATTATCATGCTGCTGATGGCTCTGTTACAAATGGGTGGGCTAGTCAATTTTATAAGCCACCCCGTACTCGCGGGTTTTACCAGTGGTGCGGCTTTGTTGATTATTGCCAACCAATTACCCCAATTAGCAGGCTCAAAGCCACCGTCATGTGGCTTTGATTTAGCGTGTTACCAGCACTATTTGCAAGGATTTAATACTGCAACCTTAGCTATTGCGATTGCCGCACTAACTATACTCATATTTTTCGGAAAACTCCTCGATTCGCTGCTTAAAAAACTCAACTTACCTATGACTATGGTGACTGGAATCAGCAAATGTGGCCCATTGTTAGCCGTTTTTCTTACTACTTTAGCCGCAACTTACTTCGACTTGCAAGCGCAGCAAGGTATCTCTTTAGTTGGGGTGGTGCCTTCTGGATTTCCCTCACTGAGACTCGATTTCGTTGATATTACAAAATGGAAAATCCTGTTACCTAGTGCTATCTTTATTGCCCTGATTGCTTATGTTGAAAGTGTCGCCATTGCCAAAGTCACCGCCAATCTCAGAGGTGAAAAAATCGCACCCAATCAGGAATTAATAGCGTTAGGGGTGGCCAACCTTGTCACAGCTATTTCTGGCGGCATGGCAGTTGCTGGCGGATTCAGCCGGACGATGGTTAACTTCTCCGCAGGTGCGCGTACACAGATGGCAATGCTCATTGCCGCAGTCATCCTAGGGGTCTCCGTCATTTTTTTTAGCGGCTGGTTTGCCAACATACCCAAAGCAACACTAGCGGCTATCATTATCGTAGCAGTCTTCCCCTTGGTACACATCAGGAATATTTTTCATACCTTCAATTATGATCGTGGTGACGGCATTGCCGAACTCGTCACCTTACTGGGCGTATTGATACTCGGCATTGAAAAAGGCATAACCTTAGGAATTATTCTCACACTGGCAAGCCAACTCCGTAAAGCCAGCCATCCTCACATCGCAGTAGTTGGCCGCATACCGCAAACTGAACATTATCGAAATATCAAACGTCATACTGTAGAAATTTGGCATCATTTATTATTGGTGCGTATTGACGAAAACCTCACATTCGCCAATATTGGCTATGTCGAAGACTACCTTTACGATGAATTAAACCGGCAGCCTAATATCAAACATGTCGTGCTGATTTTCACTTCGGTCAGTGATATAGATACGACAGCTTTGGAAGCCCTGGAAAAAATAAACCACGCCTTACAAACATCAGGAAAGACACTCAATATCTCGGAAGCGAAAGGCCCTGTTCTGGACAAACTGCGTAAAACCGATTTTCTTGAACAACTCAAACCAGGAAAAGTCTTCTTTCGAACAGAAGATGCCACCAAAGAATTGGGTTAATGATTACTCAACTAGCAATTAGGCACGCGTTATTTTTAGGGAATATCTAAAATTCAAAAAACTCCTTCGCCTTCCAGTGACGAAGGAAGTGCGGCAGCGAGTATGGAACTGGCGCCGTCTCCCTCTGGGAGAAGGTATTTTTAGAGATCCCCTTTATACTTTCTTACGACCAATCTGGAGAAACCGATGTTAAAAAAAATACCTTCAATATTAGGCATGATTATCTTACTGGCTGGCGTGACAAGTTTTCAAGTTTCTGCAAATGAGTTCTCTACCTTTCAAGTATCAGATCTTTTTCCTAATCTTAGCTATGGAGACAACCTTATACCGCAAAGATCAGATACGGTTTCAGTTAAGAAAGAGATAGGCTATGATGAGTCTAAAGACCCAGCATTACGTAAAGGCACTGAAAACTGGGAAGAGCCTCAGGGCAGTTTCTTCACCATACCTGCTGCTGTAGTTGGAATTATATTTATGATACTGCTTTTTAATAGGCATAATTAAAGGTAGTACGCCACGAAAATTAGGAAAAACGACATCGCTTAACTTTCTGTGCCGCCTCGCTAACCACTCGATTTAGGCAGAATTCAGCTAGCCAATTCCACAATCAATTGGAGCTAATTGCTAAAATCATCGGATTAATTCCAAGGGTTTGCCCCCCAATACACTTGGATCATTGTTGATTATATTTGTTGCTCGACTAGTCCTAACTGTCTTATTTTCACTAAGGCAAAATCTTCTAATTCTTTTAAAAGAAGCTCACTTCCTGAAGTTTCATCGCGCAATCTGGCCAGGTGGGCAAAATATTCTTCAATAGTGGTGCTTCCAGATTTTTGATGTCCGTTGATTCTATTTGCACAAAAGACCTGCCATTTAGATATTTCTTCAGGCTGCAACAGTTCTGGGTAGTTACGCGCACGGTATCTAAATAGCATTTCATCCAAGCGTTTATCGGTAAAGTTGGGCTTAATATTGACTAACTGATTTCGGGGCGTATTTCTGATTTTCGCCATTTTTTGTTTATCTGCATCAGAAAAAAAACCGCCACTGTAAATGCCAAGATCAGGATCGGTTTCTTGACCTGTGTCAGTAAATTTATTTTCAGAAAAAACTGCTGCAATTTTATCTGCCAATCCTTGAGTTGCTTTAATCTTGTCGATATTTGCGTGACACGTTGCTATATCGATATTTAATCGTTGTTGATCGCCTTGCTTAAGCACAGATATTGGCGCTAACACCGGACATTTGTTGATGTGTACGGTTTTGAGAGGGATTCTTTCTACGCCTTCGGGCAAATCTATCGTTGCGGTAAAAATTCGCTGTTGAATATCCGCTATCGACAAGGAAATCAAAGGTTCAGGATCAATGGACAGGTCATATACGATTATGCCGTTGTTATTTGTAGGATGTTTGCAGACGGGTAAAACGACTGCCAGACGGTGGTTGTCGCTGGAATACATCCCCGATACATGCACCACAGGCTTGAAACTGCCAAACTGGAGCAATTTAAGGGCTTCGGTTTTTGTCCTGTGCTGCCATAAGAACTGGTACAACTTGGGTTGTGCAGATTTAATCAACTTGGCTAATGCTATCGTGGCGTGTACATCAGACAGCGCATCATGGGCAGCTTCGTGGACGATTCCGTTGGCTTTGGTGAGTTCTTCCAGCTTGAAACTAGGGCGACCTTCTGCATCAGTAGGCCAGTTTATGCCATCAGGTCGCAAAGCTTTGGTTGCCCTGACAATATCAATTAAATCCCAACGAGAATTGCCGTTTTGCCATTCCCGCGCATAAGGGTCGTAAAAATTACGGTATAGGCAGTTGCGGGTAAATTCATCATCGAAACGGATGGAGTTGTAACCTAAGCTACAGGTGTTGGGTTCGGCAAGTTGTTCGTGAATAAGGCGGCAAAACTCTACTTCAATTACACCTTTGGATTCAGCAAGTTGTGGGCTGATGCCAGTTAGCAGACAGGCTTCGGGATGAGGCAGATAATCGGCGGGTGGTTTGCAGTAGACGACTAAGGGATCGTCGATGATATTAAGATCGACATCAGTACGCACCCCAGCAAATTGTGAGGGTCTATCGCGCTGGGGATCAATGCCGAAGGTTTCGTAATCGTGCCAGTACAGGCTGGTTTCTGTCACGAGCTGAGTATATGCAGCTTAGACTTGACCTTCCGCTTCCATTTTTTTGCGTCTTGGACACTTTTCCACACAAACACAACTGCCCGTATTTAGGCCGCCGCATGATCCTTTGATGGCACGCCGTCCAAACATGACACCGATTGCCATGAGACCTATCACGATTAACATCAATGCAAATGTTGCTAAAAAATAATTCATTTTGACACCTTCGTGCTTTGGGCAAAAGCAGTGGACATTTTCTCGTCAAAGCCTTTGTCAGATTTAATAATAAAAAACGCCGCGATATGGTTTTTTTCTGCGAATTGAAAACCTTCGTCTGGACCTAATACCATAATCGCCGTCGCCAAACCATCCGCTTCCATTGAAGTTTCGCTCAAGATAGTGATAGATGCCAACTTATGGTTAATGGGTCGACCCGTTCTTGGATCAATAGTATGGGAAAACCGTACACCTTCCACCTCAAAATAATTCCGGTAATCACCCGATGTCGCCACGCCAGTATCGGTGATTGCCAACACTTTTTCAATCGCCCGTTTTTCGGCGGTGGGTTTTTCAACAGCTATTTGCCAGGATTGACCTTGGTTATTCTTGCCTTTTACTCGGATTTCGCCACCTATCTCGACCATATAATCTACTAACCCTAAGCGTTCCAACAATGAAGCCACTTGGTCTACGCCATAGCCTTTGGCGATGCCCGATAAATCGACATAAAGTCTGGGGATGTCTTTTTTGACAAACAAACCATCATCCTTGAGCTTTAGATGCTGATAGCCGATTTGGTTCAATTTGTCTTTGATGACCGCATCATCGGGTGGCGACAAGCTCATTTCATCAGGACCAAAACCCCATACATTGACCAATGGACCTACCGTCACATCGAAAACGCCATTAGCTAATTGACTGATTTTTAATGCTTCTTTGAGGACTTCGTGCAATTCAGGTGAAACAGGTATCCAATCAGTTGATGTGTTTTGGTTGAATAATGACAGTTCCGAATCTTTTTGGTAGGTGGACATCTGTCCATTAACCTTCTCTAGCAACGCCTTGACTTGACGGGTGATTTCAGTGGGCGTAAGGGAATCAGGTAATTTGCTGGCTTTGATATTGTAGCTAGTCCCCATCGTCATGCCGACGGCATTGTAAGGATAATCTTGCGGCTTCTGTTCTGCCAACTTATCACAGGACGACAAAATAAAAATCAGGAACAAATAACTGCTACATGTAAGTTTGGTTTTTAATAACACTTGTTAATTCAATTTTATAAACGAAATTTGCTTAGGGAAATATTTTTTGCAGCCAATATTCTTCAATCACCGACGATACCGGCCTCTGCCCAAACTTTCAATATGAATTAGCCGACCATTTTCAAAATGTAATACCTTCCGTAACCGTGCGCTACCAAAATCGTATGTCCATTCCTCAACTAACACTTCTATTTCTTGGTAATGTGACTGTCCATAACCAAAAGAACTGCTAGGGAACCGTTGTTGTCCGTTAAAACCGTATTGTGTAGCATCAGCATGATTCGCGTTGCCCCGTCTTTCGTAATGTGACTCTTCAGAGTCTGGATCACCACATTTATCAGAAACGTCAGCTTTATAATCGCCGAGCTGAACCAAGGAATGACCGCATCTTAATGCAAATAGCGGTTCTGAAAATAAAAAAAACAACGAAAACACTAACCAGCTTAATCGTTTCATACCACACCCACCATTGCCTGTTATCATTTTAGGTTAACGTCAATAAAACATCCTTTATGACCGCTAGGGCATAATTTAACTTTGGCAATATGAATAAGGGCTGAACCTAAGATAATTAGACCGTATATAAGCAAAAACCCTGCATTGAGTGCAGGGTTTTACTTTTTTAAGATCATTTATAACGACTTGTCACACAAGAAGTCTCGACAAATCAATAGGTAGTCACTTTAAAAAATAAGCAGCTAACCTTAGTTTATATATTAAAACGAGAAAAATCGCTTAACCACCAAAATCGTCCAACATGATGTTTTCTGGCTCTACACCATTATCAAGTAACAACTTGACGACAGACGTGTTCATCATCGGTGGCCCACACAAGTAGTATTCACAATCTTCAGGTGCTGGGTGGTTTTTCAAGTAATTCTCAAAAAGAACATTATGGATAAAACCGGTATAACCTTTCCAATTATCTTCAGGCAAGGCATCAGACAAACCGACATGCCAGGTGAAATTTGGATTTTCCTTAGCCAACATATCAAAATCTTCAACATAGAACATTTCGCGCTTGCTACGGGCACCGTACCAAAAACTCATTTTCCGCTTGGACTTCAACCGGCGTAACAGGTCGAATATATGCGACCGCATCGGTGCCATACCTGCACCACCACCGACGAAAATCATTTCAGCATTGGTGTCTTTAGCGAAAAACTCACCATAAGGCCCTGATATAGTACATTTATCACCAGGTTTCAGGTCAAAAATATAAGATGACATAATGCCGGGCGGTACACTTTCATCGGCACGGGGTGGCGGAGTGGCAATCCGCACATTAAGCATGATTTCTTTTTCTTCGGGATAGCTTGCCATCGAATACGCACGTAACGCAGGTTCTTTCACCGTAGACACATAGCGCCATAAGTTGAACTTATCCCAATCTTCACGATATTCTTTTTCGATATCGAAATTGCTAAACTTGGCGATATGCGGTGGACATTCGATTTGGATGAAACCACCAGCGCGATAATTAATCGCTTCGCCTTTAGGCAATTCCAATACTAGCTCTTTGATGAAGGTGGCAACATTATGGTTTGATTTAACAGTGCATTCCCATTTTTTAATACCGAAGACTTCATCTTCAACTTCGATGTCCATATTGTGTTTGACGGACACTTGGCAAGAAAGCCGTTCACCTAAAGCTGCTTCGCGTTTGGTGATGTGACCCAATTCAGTCGGCAGAATTTCACCGCCGCCCGAATGAATTTTGACTTTACATTGTCCACAAGTACCACCACCACCACAGGCCGATGATACGAATAAGCCGTTTTCGGCCAATGCACCCAGTAATTTAGAACCCACCGGCACATGAATCTTCTTTTCATGATTGATCAGAATTTCCACATCACCTTCAGCGACCAACTTACTTTTGGCACCGATAATACCGAATACCAATGCAATCACGATCCCCGTGAAAATAATAATCCCTAATAAAATTTCCAGCATGTGTATGTAACCTTCTTAAAGTTGGATTCCAGAGAAAGCCATGAAGCCAAGCGACATCAGCCCTGCAGTGATAAATGTAATACCTAAGCCTTGTAAGCCAGCCGGAATATCGCTGTATTTAAGTTTTTCCCGTACACCAGCCATAACGGTGATCGCCAACGCCCAACCAAAGCCGCTGCCCACCCCATAAACAACGCTTTCGCCAAAGTTATAATCGCGCTCAATCATGAACAAGCTACCGCCCAAGATGGCACAGTTAACGGTAATCAAGGGCAGGAATATTCCCAACGCAAAATATAAGGCAGGAAAGAACTTATCCAGCACCATTTCTAAAATTTGCACTAATGCGCCGATAATACCGATACAACTTAACAACGCTAAAAAGCTTAAATCAACGCCAGTAATACCCATCCATGACAATGCATCTTCTTTAAGTAAGGCATGATAGACGAAGTTATTGGCCGGTACAGTAATCGCCTGTACCACCATAACCGCAACACCTAAGCCCATCGCGGTGGAAATCTTTTTGGAAACCGCAATGAAGGTACACATCCCCAAAAAGAAGGATAGCGCCAGATTTTCAATAAAAACGGCTTTAACAAATAAACTGATGTAGCCTTCCATTAGTGATGCGCTCCTTCGCCATGTGAAATCGCCATGATTTTAAAATCAACCACTTCATTTTGCTCAGGTTTCCATTGGCGAACTGACCAAATAATTATGCCGATAATAAAAAATGCACTTGGCGGCAATAGCATCAAACCATTTGGATCGTACCAGCCACCATCTTTAGTAAGCTTAAAAACTTCGTAACCCAACAGTTTGCCTGAACCTAATGTTTCACGGAAAAATGCCACGATAATCAATATCAAACTATAACCTGCACCATTGCCTATACCATCCATGAAGCTTTCCAAGGGTGGATTCTGCATCGCATAACCCTCAGCGCGGCCCATTACGATACAGTTGGTAATAATCAAACCAACGAACACCGATAATTGCTTGCTGACATCGTATGCAACCGCTTTTAGTATCTGGTCTACGACGATTACCAAGGAAGCAATAATGGTCATCTGCACGATAATGCGGATGCTGCCTGGTATGTGCTTTCTAATCGCACTAATGGCTGCACTGGAAAATGCAGTCACCAATGTCAAAGCCAGCGCCATAATCAAGGAAGTTGACATCTGGGATGTCACCGCCAAAGCAGAGCAAATACCTAAAACTTGTAAGGTAATCGGATTGTTATTGACTAAAGGATCAATTATGACCTTCTTAGTCTCATCGTTTAATATCGCATTTTTCAGATCATCGCCTAATACCGCACTCATGACTTAGCCCCCTTAACCCTTACTTTACTTAAATAACGAGCAAAACCTTCTTTGCTCATCCAGTATCTGACCAAATTAGTAACACCGGTACTGGTTAATGTTGCCCCAGCCAAACCGTCCACTTGGTATTGTGAACCCGGCTTTTCGTTGTCTACAACACCTTTAATCAAGGCCAAGGCTGGCTCGCCTATATCCGCATCCTCAATTGAGCCTTTATCCATCGCAGGTTGATCGGTTTCGGCATAGACTTTTTTGCCTTTCCAAAGCGCACGCCATTTGGGGTTGACCACTTCGCCACCCAATCCTGGAGTTTCCGCTTGGTCATAAAAATTGATGCTTTGCACGGTTTGCCCGTCAGCATCTAAAGACAGGAAGCCGTAGAGCGTAGACCACAAGCCATAACCACTGACTGGCAAGATGATGGACTTGATTTTATCGCCTTCTTTAACCAGGAAAACCTTAGCCAACTTGGCTTTTATCCTGATGTGGGCAATATCTTTGGCTTTAGGAATGGCAATATTCTGAGCTGGATCTTTGGCCGCTTTACGTTGATCGTATTCATCTGCATTAACGGATTCATCATATTCGCCCGTCTCCAAGTTGACTATTTTAGGCTCAATTTGTTCCGCGAAGGCTGTGTCTATATTAGTGTCTTCTTTCATCAAACCCGCGACTTCAAGAATATTTTTCTTCATGTCCAAGTTTTTGTTGTAAGCCTGCAATGGCCTTAAAGCAACCGCACCAAAGGACACCAACACCGCACACACTAAGCAAAGGGCTACCGCAATCGCTATGGTTTTTTCCAAGCTATCATTGCCCATCGCCAACACTTTGTTCTTGTAAACCAAGAACTTCTGGTAATGTTCACAGTTGTCCAGTCGCGTACAGAATTTAACGTAAGACTCGCTTTTTTTGATGACATTAAGCATGACGTTTCATCCTTCTTCTGATATTGGCTTGTATAACGAAGTAGTCAATAGTGGGCGCAAACATATTGGAAAACAGAATAGCCAACATTATCCCTTCGGGAAAAGCCGGATTAACCACTCTGATAAGTACCGTCATAATCCCGACCAATGCCCCATATACCCAGCGTCCAGTATTGGTCATCGCCGCACTGACAGGATCGGTTGCCATATAAACCATACCAAATGCGAAACCGCCCATCGTCAAATGCCAGTACCACGGTATCGTGAACATAGGATCAGTATCGCTACCAATCATATTAAATAGCAACGATGTCGCCACCATTCCAAGAAAAACACCGCCCATAATCCGGTACGATGCAATTCGGGTATAAAGCAAAAACGCCGCGCCTACCAAACAGGCTAACGTTGAAGTTTCACCCAAACAGCCAGGTTCAAAACCAAGGAATGTCTGCATCCAGCTATAATTTGCCGCATAAACCGCTTCAAGTCCGCCGTTTGCAGCCAAAGCTAAAGGTGTTGCGGCGGTAAAACCATCAACAGCCACCCAAACAGAATCACCCGTAATAGATGCAGGGTAAGCAAAATACAAAAACGCCCGTCCGGTTAAAGCAGGGTTTAGGAAGTTTTTGCCCGTACCGCCAAATACTTCTTTGCCAATGACAATACCGAATGAAATACCCAATGCCACCTGCCACAAAGGCATATCGGGCGGCATAATCAAGGTATAGAGCATTGATGATACGAGAAAGCCTTCGTTAACTTCATGCCCACGCACGGTCGCAAATAGCACTTCCCAAACACCGCCTACTGCCAAAGTGACGATATAGATCGGTAAGAAATACAACGCACCATGCACAAAATTGGACAATGGATTCGAAGCGTTATAACCAAAAAGTGACATGAACATGCCACGCCAGTTAGTAATTTCTTTCGTACCCATGACTTCCATCGCATGGTTGGCCTGATAACCCGTGTTATACATCGCCATCAGCACGCATAAGAAAGTCCCGATGACCACAAACGTCATCGTCCGTTTCAGGTCATTACCGTCACGTACATGGGTAGTGCCGCGTGTTACATCGGCTGGGGTATAGATGAAGGTATCCACCATCTCGTATAACCCGAAGTATTTTTCGAGTTTTCCGCCTTTTGTAAAATGCGGCTCTAGCCTGTCTAAAAAATCTCTAGCCGACATTACCCTTCCTTCTCAATTTTAGTTAAATTCGCCCTTAATACCGGGCCGAAATCATGCTTGCCTGGATCGACGAAGGTGAATAACGACACATCTTCCTCATCTAATTCTAAGCATCCCAGTAACTGCGCTTGGTCGGTATCACCAACCACCATAGACTTAAGCAACGGAGTCGGCAAGATGTCCATCGGCATGACCGTTTCATAAATGCCCACGGGAACAATCGCACGATTACTGCCATTCTTATCAGTCGTTAGCGGGAATTTCCGATGCGACTTACGATCTTGACGGCTTTTGATATAGACATCTAACGCGGAATATTTGTCTTTGCCTGGCACTATCCAGCCAAAAAGTTCACGGGCGCGGCCTTCCTGCAATGCAGATACCTGGAGATGATAACAACCTAGATAGGCTGCCCAATCTGATGCCTGATGCCCATATAATACAGAGCCAGAAATCACTCTGTTTTCAACATCGGTCAGTTCGCCAGCCACCAAATCATCGGTATTCGCACCGACGCGGGTACGGACTAATCGGGGATTTTTTACTGTAGGGCCTGCCAACGAAACAACGCGTTCAACATTCAACTTGCCCGTAGTAAATAACGCGCCGATTGCTATAACAGCTTGATAATCAATATACCAAACAAACTTATCAACATTGACCGGATCAATAAAATGGATGTGTGTACTAGGTAATCCGGCGGGATGCGGCCCTGAAAACTCAGCAACCTCAACCGAGCCATTATCGCCTGTTGCAATATCAGCATCTTTTGCCTTGCAGACGTAAACTTTACCTTCGCTTAATCTGGATAAGACCGCCAGGCCATTAGCGAAATCAGCACTGCGATCTTTAATAATAACCGCTGGATCTGCTGCCAATGGGCGGGTATCCATTGCCGTCACGAAAATAGATTTTGGCTTACTGTCAACCGCTGGAATTTTGCCGTAAGGTCTTGCTCGTAAAGTTGTCCACAAACCAGACTTCAAAAGATTCGCTTTAATCTTTTCAATATCCAGTTTTGAAAGCTCGGCTTCCTTGTACTTATCGAACGATTCCTGTTCTGAACCCTTCAACTCGATAACAACAGACTGCAAGACCCGTTTATCGCCGCGATTAATGCTTTTGACGACACCTGCCCCGGGCGATGTAAACATAACGCCAAGGTTTTTTTTGTCCTCGAAAAGAACCTGCCCTAACTTGACCGTATCGCCTTCGTTGACCAGCATCGTAGGCTTCATCCCTACGTAATCCATGCCCAAAATCGCAACCGATTTAACTTTGTTGCCATTTTCGATAACCTGTTTAGGCTCACCCGTTATCGGTATGTCCAAACCTTTTTTAATAAGAAATTGCATTTTGATAAGCCCGCTCTCCAGACGCGTTGCAACGAAACCATTCCTAAGCTATTTCAAACCTAGCTAGGCACTTTAAATGACGAGGAAATAAATCGACGGTATTACACCATAAAAACTGTACTTTCTCAACCAGAGGCTAGGCAAAAACACTCGGCTTTATCCTGTCTTGTGAGATCTTCATCCTCTAGTCTCCAGTTGTTTTACGATAAGATTAACCTATCTGCCAGTTCTTACAAATCGTCCGGCTTGCGTTTTGAGTTGAACCATTCGGAATGTCCAAACCTTTGGTATCGGTTCGGTGTGAAAAACATGTTTTTTTACTCCCTATCTTCATCTAAACATAAATTTTCCTAATCAGTAAGATACTCCAGCCAAACGCTGGGTAGCCCCTTCTCCCTTCGGGAGAAGGTTGGGATGAGGGGATCTAAAAAGCAAAAAACCTTATTGAACCCCTCACCCTAGCCCTCTCCCCGTGGGAGAGGGGATCAGTTCTTTTTAGCTGAAGCATCTTGCTAATCAGATAAATTTTTAAACTCTGAGAATTGCTTAAACTGTCGCGCCCCTGCTGTTTTAACATACTGTAAAAACTGGAATAAGGGTGATTTTTTAAATCAGTCACATACCCGTGCTTGACAGGATTATTAAACAAATAATTCAGCCGGATAAAATAATCCCGCTCATCACGCGGACAATAATCCCAATAATTCCACCAAATCGGTTTTTCTGCCTGAAGCTGGGAACGGATAAACCTGGCCGAAAGCATGTGTATCTTGCCAATAATACCGCTTAAATCCTCCCCGTTTTTGCTGATTCCCAGCAAGTGATAATGATCGTCGAGAATAACCCAATCATTTAACAGCCACTCCTTTTCCTCAAAACATTGCCGAATAGTGGCTAACAGATAATCTTTGATAGCATTGGATTGCAGCAAAGCCCGCTTTTGATAAATACTGCCCGTAATAAAATAAGGACTATTATCAACAAATAAATGCGCTGGATTATGCTGATGTTTTTTGAGCATTTTAAGCAGTTAATGGCGTAAAAATATAGAATAACAACTCGGAGTAAAAAAACATGTTTTTTTATTCCCCTTCAACTTGCTGTTCGCCTAATTAAACCCGCAAAAACCCTAACTCAAACACTTGCGGTTGCAGCTTATCGCTCAAGGTTTTGTATGCCGTTTCAAACGGCTTGAAATCAATGGTTACACTATCACCGCTGGCATTACGCGCTTTGAGCGCATTGCGGATTTGATACCAGCCTACATCGGGGCGGTTCAACTTTAATTCATCACGGACGCTACGCACGTCGGTTTCGGCAAAATACGCTTGCCATAACACTCGTCCGGCATCCAAGACCGCCTGTGCTTCTAGGGAGATGCTGGAGTGCGGCGACAAGTCGCCGCTTGCCGCGTGCGTAGACGCTGCTTGCGTAGACGTGTCTACGCACTCCGACTGCTTGGCTTGCAACGCCGCCAGGTATTGCACCATGAAGTCGGATTCAAAGCGGTCTGGCGCGTTGACTTCCGCCTCGGTGTAGGGGATGAAGTGGTTGACGATGCTCCATTTCTTGCCGTTCCATTCCAGGTCGTCGGCACTGGCGGTTAGGTTGCTGCCATGAAATAGCATCCAGATTAAACAGTCGGTTTTGAATTCGTCGGGTAGCGGCTGATTGGGTTGCAAGAATTGGTCGCGGTCGTTGAGCCATGTTTGTTTTATAACTCGGCGAACAGTGAAAACAATCGCCGCTTGCCAAAGATTTTCAGGATTAACGAAGAAAGCACCTGGGCTACTGTAACCTGATGACAATAAAGCAGTTAAATTGGCATTTTGCATATCGCTTGCATGGGCATACAAACATGCAATTGCATTGTCCGACCAATATGTGCCGCGAATATCTTTTGTTTTTGTCGCTGGCACAATCGCATTTTTTAAGGGCAACGCCTCTGTTTTATTCGGTTTAGGTCTGGCTACCCACTTGGTCAATAACTGATCGGCGGGTAAATTGTAAAAACATTTTTCTCCAATTGCTTGCGCTTTTTTATCTAAAACTTCAGTGCTAATTTCAGTGACGAACGGTATCGAATCTTGTTTGGTCTCCCAGACTAAAAAACCAATTGGGAAATCGCCTTTTAATCCATCAAATGCTTTGTTATGTACGACAAATCCACCAAGATATTGTGCTCGCCAAATTTGGCGAAATTGTTCAAAATTCGGTGAAACGACATATTTCAAAGTACTAAACATTGCTACGCGAGCCTTTGGAATTTCCCTATATATTCGAGCCAAAAATTGAGCAAACAATTCCCGTTTGGCATAGCCAAAATCTTCCATAGCGCTAGACATTTTCGTCGTCGCAACCCCCTCTTTATTTCCGCTATCAACCCCCGCTCCTGATTCTGCATACGGGGGGTTCATCAACACCAAAATCTTCTTACCTTCAGCAATGGCTTTGCGTAAACCTTCCGGCACTTTGTTGGTCAGGCTGTAATCAATGTTGCCGTCATCAGTAATATCATCATTCAAATAATCATATTGAAAGCGTTGCGCCGCCACGCAGGTCTTGGTGGCTTTCATCACGTCCACATCGGCTTCATCCAAGGTACTCATGTAGATGTTGCGCGGATTGCTGTGCTTGACTTCCAAGTTGCCCACGCCACAACACATGTCCCAAACGATGTAATTCTTTTGCCAGTTATTGCCCAGTGTTTCGGTGAGTTTGTCGTAGGCTTTATCGACCACAGCGAGCGGTGTGTAATACGCGCCTTTAAAACTGCGTTCATCCAGTGGAATCAAGCTGTCGCGGCGTTCGAGCAAATAGTTGCGGTATTCGGCTTTGGGCGGTTTGTGGTAAATCGCCCAAAACTGGCGATAGCCTTCTTTGTTGCCCAATTGGTAGATTTTGCCGCCTAAGCTGAACACGGGGGCATTGTTTTTGTGCAGCAATTCGGCGGGTAAGTTGGTGTGGGTAGACACCGTGCCATCGTGCATGATGTCGGCAAAAAACAGCAATGCGTAGTTTTCTTCCGCTACGCCGTTGATTTCGCGCCCTATCATCACCACCCATTTGTCGAAAACCTGCTTTAAGTTGTCGGGCGTAATCTGGGTGCGGATGATGTCGCCGGATTTGATGGCGGTTTTAACGGTGCTGATGAATTCGTCTTCATGCGTGGCAATCTTGAACGACACAAAGTGCGTCCCGATGTGGGCAGACACTTCGTCCAAGGCTTCTTTAGGGTATTGGCTGGCGGACTTGCCCCATTTTACGGTTTTTTTGGCGAGGAACGGCAACACGTCGGCGGTTTTCATGAGCGCCGCTTTTTCGGTATCAATGACCGCTAAAAACGGCGGCACATGTTCCCCTTTGTTCAGGCCATCTTGAACGTAATGCAGCAATTGGGTGAACATGGCGTAACTGGAATATTTGCCGGTGTCTTTGGCTTCAAACCAGATTTCATCGGTGCGGATGTCAATCAGCCCTTTGGTGTAGCTTTTTAAGCCCAGTGCTTTGATGTAAATATCTTTGACATCTTCTTCGCTGCGGACGTTTTTAAGGCGTTGATATAGGCTCATGCTTCATCATAAAAGGTTAATTTTCTTGGGGTAAGCGTAGCAGGTTTCCTTAAAAAATGATGCTTAAGCGGTTTTTCTCGTTCTCAAACTGGAGCTTCACTGCCCACAGTTAAGAAATACGGAGTCAGAAAATATGTTTTTTGATTCCTCATAAACAGCGAATACGGGAGTGCAAACCTTGGTTTGTACTCCAGGTGATAGATATCTCAACGCTTAACCGTGGGCAATGATGCCGAGGCGTGGGAACTAAGGAATTTTGCTGGACTGGGCAACATACTCCATCGGGCTGAGTGTGGCTGTATTTTGTGACTTTTCTAAAGACAATAAAAAACCCGCCAAGCCTTTCAGGTTGCGGGTTTTGGTGTTCTTTTGGACTTCGTAAAATCCTTATTTGGTACCGATGGCCGGTACTAAACTATCCTTATTTTTCAATAAGTTATTTTATCTATGATGCAATTCTGATGCATTTCAAAAAACTGTCAGCTCAATT
>NZ_JBEBKJ010000062.1:0-22203 GCF_040079455.1 Methyloglobulus sp.
GATTTTCTCCGTATTCTCCGTACTTGCGGTGACTGCATGGCGGCTGTATGGCAAAAGATACCCCACCAAAACTGACCAACCCTTGCTCAACAAACGCGGAACACAATATGTAGGTCAGGTATTTCCTTTGTATGCGCCGATAGAGAACGGTCAAGGTAAGATAAAAGTGGACGATTCCATCTGGAAAGTCCACGGTGAAAACTGCGATATTCACAGTAAAGTTAAAGTAATCGCCATTCGCGGGATGATTTTGGAAGTGGAAAAAGTCGATTAAAGAAGCCTGGAGAATTAACAGGCTTTGACATATCTGCTGGTAATCGGTTGTATGGCTGCGACTCGCTAAGCGTTTATAAAGTTACCCCAGCAAATTATCCTGTAGTGGTAAACTCGGCGTAAGCCCCGACATTTTGCTCGAGCCGTACTATTTCGGCATGAAGGGTTTGCTGCGTGACTATTGAATGAATATGGAATGTCAGACAGCGCATCAATAATGTAGCTGTATTAATATTCATTCTAAGCAATGATTCTTCGTGATCGTTGGAATACAGTCATTTGGAGTAGTCATGGCGAACATTTCCATCATAATACCGACGTTAAATGAGGCGCAGTCGATAGTAAACTGTATATATTCACTGCAACCCCTTCGGAATTTATGCGAAATTATCGTGGTCGATGGCGGCAGTACGGATAATACTAGGCAGCTTGTTCAAGATTTGGTCGATACGGTCATTATCTCAGCACAAGGCCGTGCAATTCAGATGAACACAGGCGCACAACACGCTAAAGGAAAGGTGCTGTTATTTCTACATGCAGACACTTCGTTGCCGCCTTCCGCACACAATTTTTTTGCTGGATCTATTGATAGCGGCAGGCAGTGGGGGCGATTTGATGTCCAGTTAAGTGGCAGATCTCCCCTATTGAAAGTCATCGCGTTTTTTATGAATTGGCGTTCCCGTCTAACCGGGATTGCCACCGGCGATCAGGCGATTTTTGTCAGCAAACAACTATTCGACGCAGTTGGACACTATCCTGAAATCGCGTTGATGGAAGATATCGCATTATGTACCCATCTGAACAAAATCAGTTCACCGATTTGCTTGAAAAGCCCGGTAATCAGTTCCGGCAGACGATGGGAGCAATTTGGAATCATCAAAACTATCTTGCTAATGTGGAGTTTGCGGCTACGCTATTTCTTTGGCGCCGATCCAGACGTTTTGGCGAATTTATATAGCAGGGGAAAGTTTTGGAAAACCTGATCAGGCCGTCAGTTGCTGTGGCTATTTTCGTCATCATGGTGACGTGGGAATACCTCAGCCCAAGGCGCATTCAACATATCGAACGAAAACAGCGATGGTTGGTTAATCTCGGACTTGCCCTGGCCAATCTCGCCCTGATGCGCTTAACAATTGGCAGTCTGGCGTATATGAGCGCGGTGTGGGCGGCGGAAAATGGGCTTGGTCTGTTAAATATCTGGGCATTAACCAATGCCGTTTCCATCGTAGCAACTTTGCTCATCCTGGATTTCGCCATTTACGCTCAGCACATTATGATGCACAAATCGTCGCTGCTATGGCGACTGCACAAGATACATCATACCGATATGGAGTTTGATGCAACGACAGCAGTGCGTTTCCATCCCCTGGAAATCGTAATTTCCATGCTATATAAAACTTTTTGCATTGTATTGATAGGCGCTGATCCTGTTGCGGTCATCGTTTTTGAAATCATCCTCAATGGTGCCGCGACGTTTAACCACAGCAATATTAATATTCCAGAGATTATCAACAAAAAACTCTGTTGGCTGATTGTCACGCCGGATATGCACCGCATCCACCACTCTGCTGAACCGGATGAAACTGACAGTAACTATGGCTTTTCGATTTCTTGCTGGGACAGACTGTGCAGAACGTATAAGGCTAAATCCAGACACCCCCAGACAACCCTGGCTATTGGTTTAAAAGCCTACCGCAGGCAAGCCGAGTTAGGTTTTATGGCGTTATTGCGACTGCCTTTTAAATCGCAAAATAGCCGTAATCATTGATGGTTGCTTATCCCTATGCCGTCATTATGGTATTTTGCAAAGCCCCCATACCTGGGCAGGTAAAAACCCGGTTGATTCCACCGTTAACCGGCGATGAAGCAGCACAATTGCATTGTGAACTGACCCAAAAGACTTTACAAACAGCCACAAAAAACCGCTTATGTGATGTGCAATTATGGTGTTCGCCTGACATCGAACAGCCATTTTTTACCTTGTTGTCACAGACTTATCCAATCACTTTGCATCAGCAAAAAGGCAGCGATCTAGGTGAACGGATGCATCATGCTTTTTGTCAGGCATTCAATGATTTTACCAGCGCAATCATCATCGGTTGCGATTGCCCCTCCTTAACAGGTGGGGATCTTGAACAGGCTCTAAGCCAGTTAAATCAAAACCAATTAGATCAAGACACACCATGCGTATTGGCACCCGCAGAAGATGGCGGCTATGTACTGATTGGACTCAAACAGCCGCAGCCGGATTTGTTTGAAAATATGCCCTGGGGATCAGAAAAAATTTTAGAACTAACGTGTATAAAATTGCAAGCACTGGCATTAAATCATTACGAATTAACGACGCAGTGGGATCTGGACACGCCCGAGGATTTAAAGCGATATAAAGCCAGAACAAACTAAAGACTACGTCCGCAGTTACTTGAAAAAGCCATTTTTTTAAACTTTTCCCAACGCGCCATGAATTTTTTCTTGTCGATGAGGTAAAAACAAATACAGGAATATTAACGGTCAGAGCAAGAAACCCCCCAATATGAATATTAAACCTATTTTCATATAGACCTACCTTAGTCGAGGGGCAACGGCTTGAGGTTATAGTGGTTGTATTTTTGTGTAAATACCGCCGTTTTAACCCTAGCTTTCTTCAGCACCTTGGCTGGGCATCAAAGGAGGCTCGTGGCACACGGACATAACCGAAGAGCCACATCGGCGCAGTCCCCTAAATTGATTATTATGGAGGGGCGTTGACAATTATTTATCATTTACGGTTCTCGCAGGGGTACAGAAGGCTAGATTAAAATATGTCTAGCCGTTTTCAATCCTGACGATGATACAGTGACCTGCCGCAGCCAAATTTAATCCTCAGTCAATCACTCGTCGTGGTGCATTTAGGCTTAGCTTGTAAGTAATCCTTAAGGAGCATTCAATATGAATAAAATTCATTTTTTATCGCTAGTCCTTTTTTGGATGACCGTATTTTCCTATGCAGTCTTAAACACAGCTAGTGCCGCGCCCTATTGTTCCAAACGTTTCGTGTCTGTGGTTGCACATCTGGATGATGAAATCTTGTTTATTAATCCGGAAATAATGCAAAACTTTGACGCAGGAGCTTGTATCACTTCAGTACACCTAACAGGCGGTTTTTTCGGTTCTACCTTTGCTGGAGTAGAAGCCAGGGAACAAGGCTTGCGTAAAGCCTACGCCAAAATGGCTTATGTCCCGGATGACTGGACGAAAGAAACTGTCCTGTTTGCTGGTAAGGAAGTCACTGCATTCACATTAAACGGTCTGGATAACCCAAACCAGACAGTACAGTTTTTTGAATTTCGGCTGCCGTGTGGCGGGGCGTGCAGTGCGGCCTCATCGCTACAAAATTTATGGGATTTCAACCAACCTCAGACTATCCAACGGCCTACCATTGACGACACTAATCCTCCCGTCATTCCCCCTGCCACACCGAGCCGAATTTATAATAACCGCGACGAACTCCAAGCTGCTTTATTAGCCGTATTTCAGAGCCAACGGGTGACTAAGTTATCCACTTTAAATCCTGACACCATCCCTTATATTGAGCATCCTGACCATATTTATGCGGCTCGCATTACGCGTGCTATCGCAAAATTGCTCACGAACAATATTGGCATTAGTTACCATGAAACTTACCCAACCCCAGGCCGCCCTTTTAACGTCTTAGGCCAAGAATTACAAAGAAAGCACGACATTGTGGCGAGTTATTTCTCGATTGCTGTAGAACTCGGGTCATTTACTGAGAGCCATTGGAACGGCAACTGGATACCAAGGCGCTACCAGTGGACAGGACATGTGCACGATAATCGCCCGGATTGGCAGGCATTTCCTTTTGAACTGGTCAATGCGCTCACCTCCCAATGCTTAACTTCCAAAGGGGAGTTGTGCATCGTGACGAACCGAGGACGAACGCGGGCAGCCGAAGGCATTAATCGCCATGTGATTTTTCGCGAAAGCTAAAATCGGATGGATCCCATTTTAGCTTTCGCGAAAAATAGTGGCGCGTTTAACCTGTGGAATTTTACCGATTCCGGATTTGATGTGTTAGTGACCGATCCGGCCTCACAAAATGCGGCTACTTGGTATAAGTGCACAGATTCTATCGATTACCCGAATGAGATTTGTAGCCAGTTAAATTTAGCTTTGATAATGCCCGGTTCCTAAGTGGCGATTTTGATGGTGATGGTTTTGCCGACCTAATGGTCATTACGCGCAAGGATTCTGGCGCTGCATTCTGGTTGTTCAAGAGTGACGGCAGGAAGTTTAATGTGCCAATACCGTGGTGCTCAACAGATCCGACTTGGGATCCGAACTTGGCGCAACAATACGTTAGTGCCGATTTTACCGGGGACGGTAAAACCGATGTGCTAATAGCCCATCAGCGCGGTGCCAGTGGCTTGAATTTTTGGGTACTCAGCAGCAATGGCTTGACAGGCAATGCCCCCCAATTATGGTATGAGGGAGTTAACATGGGGATCAAAGCCAATTTGAAACCGACCAAGCTACACGTCGGCGACTTAAAGTCCGATTTACTCTCCTTTGAAAACGGAAATCCATTTTTGCGTATAAGACCACTATTCAATACGGATTCCGCCTTTACTACGCCTGGAGCCAACCTATATAAGCCCCTGAAATACCTTTCTTCAAAGCCAGTAACAGCCGATTTAAATGCCGATGGAATTTCAGATATTTTGGTGCTGCATAAACGTGGAGATGAGCCAAACATTGATGTCTGGCAGCTGCTCAATGAAGGTGGCTTTTCAAAACCTTTAGCCATAAGCACTATTGCACATACTGCCTGGGCCGATCAAATACCTTATGCTATGAAGCGAAACGTACAAGCCCCATGGCTTGCAATGGTTCGACATCCAAATGAAGTTTTTCAGCCAACAGAGGATCAGTCACAACCAACAAATTACTGGCGATTAGGCGGCGTAGGTCTTTATACTCATACTTTAACGACAGGAAATTTTGATAAGACAGGTACGGATCGAGGGATAATCACTAATCCATCCGATCCTTTTGGTTTGATTTACCAAGATCTACTTCGCCTGGACAGGTTAAGTAAGTAGTTAACAATGAAAAATGTTTATTCCCCATGGCTGCTTTAGCCAGATTAGTTAGATGCACGCGCGATCCGCGCTGAAAACTTCAAGTCTGTAAAGTTGTAGGTAGATTCGCCGTGAGGCATCCGCCATAACAAAACCCATCATGCTGGCTTTGTCACGGGCATTTCCGGTCATGTGCTTTTGGGTTTAGATGTATATCTGGAAAGGGTGCATTATTTGGCATGGTGGATTGTCGTTACACTCCAAATCACTGCCTATCTTAGCCCAAAACCAACTAGATCAAGATAAGCTGTGCGTATTAGCGCCCCGCATAAGATTGCGGCTATGTACTGATTGGACTCAAGCAGCCACACCATAAGTTGTTTGAAATTATGCCCTGAGGGGCGAAGGTTTTGGAATTAACGCGTACAATATCGCACGCATTGGCGTAAACCATTACGACACAACGATGCAGTGGGATCTGTTGGATACGCCTGAGGATTTAAAACTATTTAATCTAAAACACGAAATACTAGAGAAATACAATGGCCGGACACAGTAAATGGGCTAACATCAAACACCGCAAAGCTGGGCAAGATGCCAAGCGCGGCAAAATTTTTACCAAAGTGCTGCGGGAAATTACCGTTGCCGTCAAAACCAACGGGGCAGATGCTGCCAGTAATCCCAGTTTGCGTACGGCAATCGACAAGGCGCTAGGCAACAACATGCGCCGCGACACTATCGACACCGCCATCAAAAAAGCCTCGGGCACATTGGAAGGCGCAAACTACGAAAATGTCCGCTACGAAGGCTACGGACCCGGCGGCACGGCAGTTATCGTTGATTGTCTGACCGATAACCGCAACCGCACGGTCGGCGAAGTCCGTCATGCTTTCAGCAAGGCTGGTGGTAATTTGGGTACCGATGGTTCGGTTGCTTATTTGTTTAACAAAATAGGCATTTTGAGTTATGCACCCGGCGTGGATGAAGATGCCTTGATGGAAGCCGTGCTGGAAGCAGGTGCAGACGATGTGGTCACTTATGATGATGGCTCTGTGGATGTCATGACCACGCCGGAAAACTATCTTGCCGTCAAAGAAGCGTTAGTAACTGTGGGATTCGAGCCGGACAACGCCGAAGTCACCATGCAAGCCGCTACCCAGGCTGAACTGGATGCCGAAACCGCCGAGAAAATGCTCCGCCTGATCGACCGCCTGGAAGACCTGGATGATGTACAGAATGTCTATTCGAATGCGGATATCAGCGATGAGATTATGGCAGGATTAGATTCTTAAGCGTTGTGCTGCAAGGCAATCCCCCTCATTAAAAAAGGGGGAAATTTCTTAACACACTGTCAATGATGCTAGAGCTGAGTAATACCGAACGCTTTTAAGAACCACCATCCCATGATGCCGTTGCCGGTTTCATTAGCGTTTTGGCTTCTTGCACAAAGCCGATAGCCGCATCAAAATCACCTGATTTACCGGCTTTTTTGGCTGCCCTCAACTTTGGTCTAAACCGGTCGATTGCCATTGAGTTGTCTCTCCTTTGCGCTTCCGATAGCCTTAATGCGGAATCAGCAATTTCAATAAACTCTTCTTTGCTCCCTTTTTTAGCCAATTCAACCATATCATCACAAAGAGAACTCACTACTGAGAAATCTTCATTTACGGGCGCGCCCGCCGCATGAGCATTACCCCACAAAAAAAATGAAAGAGAAAATGCCGCACCTAATTTGATAAACCTCATTATTGCCCTCTATTATAATTGTTAGATTTGTAAGAGCAGACATGCCTTTTTTCCCGTTGGACGGTTAAAAAACGCCATGACATGCTTAGTGTTGATTGAACACGCTTTCGATTATTCTCGAAGCTCGGAAAAAACATAATCTTTGGCTTTTTGCGGTTCATGGCAACCAAAGCACGATTTACCGCCATCTTTCACCAAGCGTTCGGTTTTGCTGTTAGCTGCAAAGCCTTCAAATCCCCAACCGCCTGTTGATGCGTATTTGACCGAATCCTTGTGCATAACGCCAACCAGTTTGCGTTCGCCTTCTTGAATGGTAAGGTCTTTTTCCTCATACTTTAAAAGATCAAATACCAGTACAGAACCGTCAGCATACTTGCCTGACTTTAAGCCGTTAGCGGCTTTGCCATTGGCGTAGATGTGATGGAGGCCTTGGAAAGGATTTTCTAACGCATGTCCGGGTTGGATAAGCATGGATTTGGCGTGTAACCAATTCCTGTAACCTTCAGGAAAAGGCACGCCCTCTTTCTCTGCGTAGCTGAATGTAGTTGTAAAGCACAATAATCCGGCAACAATAAGCAGATGTCTTGTTTTCATAATTTTTCTCCGGGTAGTGAAAAAACAGTATATATAGTTTTGAATCAAAACTATTGCGTTATTTTTAATACTATTCTTTACGCTTGTCAATCTAGTTTTTATTCGATATTAACTAAAGCCGCCGGATTAATGTCTTATCTCAAAATTGAGCTGACTTACTCCCTCAATCCAATTCCAATTTATAAATAGACAGATAACCGCCCCAATGGCTTTGGTAGACCAAATGGACTTTTTCAGGGAGTTTTTTGAGGGAATCAACAAAAGGCAACAGACGAACAACCAGGGCGTTTTTTCCCGCGCCTGATCCTTTCGCTGTCGCCCAGACGTGGTAAGCCAAGTCTTCTTTTTGCACCAGATAATTGCCATCGCCTTCTTCATAAGCCCATTGCTTGATCTGGGCAATATCGCCATGCAGGTTATCATGCGCTTGAACGGTTTTTGAACTGAAGGCCAATGGCTTACCGCCATAATCGACTATTTCACCAAGGCGCATTAACAGGTCATTGGTAACCAGCAAATAGATTGGCCGTGATGTCCCTAAAGTTTGCTTTATCTCCGCCAAGGCCTTGTCGCTATCCATCGTCAACCAGCGTGCCATAGTTGACAATTGGTTGCGTTCAGAATCTGAAGCTAATAGCAAGTTGTCCTGTAAGTGTTTCCATATTGGGCTGACAAAAGTTTGCTCGGCGGGTTTGTTTACCCAAGCATCTCTTCCGCTCAAAAAATGGATCCGTTGCCCATCATCCCACCAGCTCAATATCAGTGCATCTTTCGGCGTGTTTTCGCTGATGGCTTTAGCCGCATCTTGCCATATGGCTTGTCGTAATCCGGTAGGGCTTGGCAACGCCCTTGCCTCTTGTTTACCTTTAGGGAACAGCACGGCACGGCGTTGTTGATTCTGGTCATCTTTATAATATGCCAGCAAAAGACTGAAAGCATCCTTACCACCCCGTTCAATAGTATAGTTATCAACGGAATCTACTGGAAAAGCGCCCTGTATATCAGATGCTTGCCCATGGAGAAGAGTAACATTAAGCGGTGCTGGCTTTGTTCGCTCGGATTCACCACCATCAAAAAAAGTAACCTTGGCTTGTTGAAACAACATCGCGCTGCCAGCAAACAGCAGCGCTCCGCAAGTCAACAACAATGCACCTTTCTTGAAGACTAAAGCCACAAGATTATTAACCATCTTGTTTGGGTTTGAGGACAAGGTAGCCGACAAAAAGCCCAAGTATGACCAAGATAAAGCCAGCCAATAATGTACCGTAATCGGTCTTGTCACTGCCGCCCCCAATCGTGGAAACCGCTTTAGCGTCTGTGCCGGACTTATTTCTTGCTGCCTCGCGCAACTTGGTGTCTTCATCCATAATCTCGGCATAATCGCGCATGAGTGCAGACCAACCTTCGGTATAGGTATATCCGCCTGGGTTCGCATGGAAAATGCCTTTGTAATGCTTGATCAAATCATGCTCCCACATGTCCGCATAAATCCGTTCGATGCGGCTGGGATTATTGCCTTTTGCCCAGAACAATTGGAAAAAGCCGCCTGCATCATCTTTTTCAGGCGCGGGTGGTGCGGGACGATTGGTATTTTGTCCTGTGAGTAAACCGTCTTTATAGAGCGCTTTGATAACACTTTTTGCTTCCTGCTCCACTTTTAGGCCTTGAATGGTGCCATTATCGGCGGTGTCCAAATAAGCCTTGGCAAAACTTTCCGAATGGCACAAGGTACAGGTCTGTACCCAGGCTTTCTTGCGATCTTCAAACCAAGGATGATTCAGGTTGTCGGCAATGCCTGGCGTTGGATTGAATGCCCAACGGACTTTCCGAACCAAATTATGCGAATACTCGCCGTGAAATTCGAAATGGCAAAGCTGGCAAGTCGGTGCGGTATAACCACCCTTGGTGATCGCATCTTTCAGGGGGGCTTCAAAGTTCCATTGGCTTTTACCCATGGTCAAGAACTGTGTGCCGTGCTTGGACAGCATGAAGTTTTCAAACTCGTTATGGTCTGCGCCATTGTGGCAGGTAGAACAGGCTTCTGGCTGGCGTGCTTCTGCTACCGAGAAGGTATGACGGGTATGGCAACCGTCACATTTGTTTTGCTGGTAGTGGCAAGAATCGCAGCCTTGTGCGACTTCACGTTCAGGCATCGCCGCCCAAACCGCATTTTCAACATTAGCTGCCCAATCGACTGCATGGGAAGGATGACCTTTGTCCCATTGCTTTTGAGGCCACGTTTGCTCCTTCTCGGACTCTGCCTCGGCAAATTCATCTTGATGGCACGTTCCGCAAGCGGCGCGGTCTGGCATTATCAAGTCTTTAGCATGATCGATAGTTTTTTTGCCTAAACCACCGTGGCAGTCGATGCAACCGACTTGAGAAAGCGGCTGATCTTTTTCCAGCAAACCGAGTTCATGCAGATTGCTTTCAACTTCTGTCAATTTTGCCTTTTTATAAGCACGTACGTCGGTATCGGGGATGTTGCGGATTGCCGCCAAATCGCTGTGGACACTTTTTTTCCAGGCATGGTAAGCGCCAGGAGTCGTTGCCTCATGACAGCCTACGCAATTTTCTTGGCTGAATTCGCCTTGAATAGTTTGTGGAGGTGTATAGAAATCTTTTGGGTTCCAGTATTTTTGAATTGGGATTGGTTGCCAGTGCTCACCGTGGTTGCCTTTGCCAGGGTGGGTGTCGTAATAGTTTTTTTTGATCTGTTCGAAATCAGGTTTTTCTGCCCAAGCCGTTTGCCAATTCAGACAGAACAGTAGCGTAGCCAGGAAATAAAGCAATGTGGTTTTCATAAAATTTCCCCCTCGGAAATTAATCAAGCGAGGCTATTATAGCGAATCAAAATTATAAGATGGAAAAATTTTAGCTTCTTTCTCGCTGAAAACTTAACAACCTTTAGCAGGATGAGTTATTGATCGAAATTTTTATTTAACCGTTAATTTTTCTGGTGTGTTTATTAATAAATCAAACAGTTAGGTCAGGTTGCGCTACCGGGAAGGAGTACACGGAAGTGTAACGTTAGTGGAGCGGGTACGACGACCCCCGCGTAGCTGTAGGAGCCGGGCGTGTTGACGGAGTTGGAACGCGAGTAGAAGCGTAGTCAACATGCAAGCCATCCGACACGGCGTCAAGTCATTCGCGAAAAATAGTGGCGCGCTTACATCCACTTCAACATCGTTGACAAATTGTTGCCAAATCCAAAGATGAGTGTCTATTTAAATATGTAAGCCTGTATGGGTAAGAAAAGCAAACAAGTGAATAGCATCAACACACTTACGCCACTTGTTGGTAATGGTTGCAAAAATTTTAAAAGCCCACGGTGATAAAGCTAACATCATCTACCTTCTCCCATTGGTTAACAGTTAGCCTAATTGCAAGGCTCTATTTTTTCAGTCGGCTGAAAATTTTAGGTCAAGATGAACTCTGCTGTCTATGCAAATATCCGCCCAGCAGACAGCTTGGATGGCGTGAGCGGCTTGTTTACCGGTGTGGACGCTATAAGCATTGGCAGATATTGTGTTGCTTATATTGCATAAGCTTACTATTTCGGGTTTTTTGAAATAATTGCCTTGCCCACTCTTTCTCCCATGCCCTTAGCATCATAAAGCAAGCAGGGTGTTTTTGAGTTGCAATTGTCTTTTGTTTTATATAGTATCGAGTCAGATATGCCCAAGTCGGGCGGGTGGATTTTAGGATTACTTATAACCATGGGTGGCTTATATCTTAATAATAACTGACTAACCCAAAGTTGCAGGTTAGCAATTACAACACAATTAAGCAGGTGTCTGATTATGAAAAAAATTTCACAAATCCTTAAGGGTTATCTGGCTTATTTTCAAGCCGTTATTTTACGAAAGAAAAAAGCAAAAAAAGATAATGACGACGACCCATTTATTTATCCACATTTTTAACAAATGGTTCAAATCTTTAACCAGCCGTCTCTGTATCTCTTTTCTACAGAGCATATGCCGTGTGCGCCCAGATTACAGCCGCATGCTCAAATGCGGTGGGTTGGTGCGGATACAGAAAAGCGTTATAAAGTAGCCCCACACCCTTTGTTACGACCAGAGGATGTCACTTATAATTTCAACTCGCTGGGGTATCGTTGCCCAGAATTCAACTTAGATAAACTTGAAAAAAAAGTTATATCTGTGGTGTCCATTGGTGCCAGTGAGGTTTTTGGTATTGGGCTTCCCGAAGATAAAACCTTTCCGCATCAGTTCGCTAAGTTGCTGGAAAAAGAGACCGGGTATCCAGTCATCAATTGGAATTTGGGCATGGGTGGCGCTAGTTCGGATTATATGTCACGGACGCTATTTTCAGCGCTAGCCGTTTTGAAACCGGATGTGGTTTTGTTTGTATTGCCACCGCCCAGAAGACGTGAGCATATCAATCAGGCGGGTCGTGCACATTTTTATATCAATACAAAAACCGGGATTAACACACTCGATAAATTGAAAACTTACTTGGTTGACCCTGGACATATTAGTCAGATTAAAGCTAATAATGCGTTGTCGAGTGATTTTAACGACCAGATAAATTACTTTAAAAACTATTTAATTTGCCAGTCAATCTGTGAAAAATATGACGTAATGTGGCTTTTTTCTTTCATTAGCAATAAATACATGAGCCATATTGAACCTTTGGTAAAAAAAGAACATTTAGTCGCCCCAGGATTGTTGGAGCTTGCGCTTAAGCATAAAGGTAATCCGGCCGAAGGTTTGGCACGCGATATGGGGCATCCCGGTATAAAACCCAATCAAGAAATGGCCGAGCTGTTTTTGGAGCGGTTAAAAGCGCTTTATTCGACTCGATTGGAATCAATATGAAGATGCTTTTGCAAGTTTTTTTAACGCTGTTTTTCTATTTTATCGTGACTCCGATTGCGTTAGTTTTGAGGTTGCTTAATGTTGATGTTATAAAAAGGCATATCGATCATAATGCCGAAACTTACTGGGAAAATTACCAGGCAAGCCCTAATAATCACTTGCCGACAATAACAAGAACGAATTCCCGCAAGCCATAATCCTATGCTGGGTTGTGGGGTACAGCTTTGAGGCTGCTGGATAATTCGCACAACTATTACAAATATTATGAATATTTTAGGTGTTTCTGCTTTTTATCATGATAGCGCCGCCGCACTTATCACGGGTGGTTTGATTATTGCCGCGGCTCAAGAAGAGCGATTTACCCGCATTAAGCACGACAAAAATTTCCCCCTGTCAGCCATTAAATACTGCCTGAAAGAAGCCAAGCTCAAGATTGAAGATATTGATGCCGTGGTGTTTTACGAACTTCCCGAACTTAAATTTAAGCGGTTGGTAAAAACGTATTTTAGTTTTGCGCCGGAAGGCTTTGAGTCTTACATCAAAGCGATGCCGTTATGGTTGGTGGAAAAACTTTATCAAAAGCAATTAATCGCCAAGCAACTTGCCACCTTGGGTAAGTTTGATTCAAGCCGGTTGCATTTTACCGAACATCATTTAAGCCATGCGGCCAGCGCTTTTTTTCCATCGCCTTTTCAGGAAGCGTCAATTTTGGTCGTGGATGGGGTCGGCGAAAATGCCACGACTACGATTGCCCACGGCAAAGACAACCAGATTACAATTAGCCAGCAATTAAACTTCCCGCATTCATTAGGGATGTTGTATGCTGCATTTACCTATTACCTGGGATTTAAAATCAATTCTGGTGAATACAAAGTGATGGGCTTAGCGCCTTATGGTAGGCCGCTTTATGCCGAAAAAATACTTCAGGAAATCGTCGATTTAAAACCGGACGGCAGCTTCCGGTTAAACCAGCTTTATTTTAACTATTGCACCGGTTTAACCATGACCAACGCCGCGTTTGCTGACTTATTCGGGGAACCTCGTCGCAGTAGCGAAGCCGATTTAACCCAAAAGCATTTTGATATTGCCGCGTCAATTCAAAAAGTAACCGAAGAAATCATGTTGACGATTACCCGTGCGTTGGCAAAGCAAGATACGACAGGTAACCTGTGTTTGGCGGGTGGCGTGGCGTTAAATTGCGTGGCGAACGGCAAAATTCTTGAAGACGGTCATTTTAAAAATATCTGGATACAACCTGCCGCAGGTGATGCCGGCAGTGCGATTGGTACTGCATTGCTAGCCCATTATGCCGACAATCCACGTACAGTAACGGCTAAGCGAGACGAGATGCAGGGCAGTTATTTGGGGCCAGTTTTTGCACAAGCGGATTGCGCCAAACGTTTGGAAAAACTGGGGGCGGTATTTGAAGTTTTTAATGATGAAGAATTGATTGCCCAAACGGCTGATGCCTTAGCCAACGAAAAAGTGGTGGGCTGGTTTCAAGGTCGGATGGAATTTGGGCCACGAGCATTAGGTAACCGCTCAATCCTGGCCGATCCGCGTTCGGAAAATATGCAAAAGACACTTAATTTAAAAGTCAAATTCCGCGAATCGTTCCGCCCCTTCGCGCCTTCCATATTGGCCGAGGATGTGTCCGATTGGTTTGAGCTGGATCGGCCTAGTCCCTATATGCTACTGGTCGCGCCAATCAAAAATGCCATAAAAATTAAAATGACTGCGGAGCAAGAGGCGTTATTTGGTATCGACAAACTGAACGTGCCGCGTTCAACAATTCCTTCGGTCACTCATATCGATTATTCCGCGCGGGTACAAACGGTACACCAAGAAACCAACCTACGGTATCACCAATTGTTAACCGCTTTTAAAGCGCGTACCGGTTGCCCGATTTTGGTCAACACCAGCTTTAATGTACGTGGTGAGCCGATTGTCGGTACGCCGGAAGATGCCTTCACTTGTTTTATGACGACCGATATAGACGTGCTTGTCGTGGAAAATTGCTTGTTACGCAAAGAAAAACAAGTGGTCACGATTACCGATAAACCCATTTTTGAACCGGACTAAAAATGTTATGAAAGCCACTTCTCACGCTGATACCGATTTTAAGGTACTGGAATTTTACAAAACGCTGCCCTTTAATCGGCATTCCTCAGTAAACGAGCAAATAAAAGCGATTCTAAAGAATAATCCGGTCACCTCGTATCCTGTTTTGCCGCCGCTATTAACGCCCAATACCAAGGTTTTAGAAGTCGGTTGTGGCACCGGCTGGCTGAGTAACAGCATAAGCCATTATTATCATTCGAAAGTTACCGGTATCGACTTCAATCCCAAAGCGATTGAATTTTGCCAACAAGTAGGCAAAGAAATGTGCTTGGCTACTGAATTTAACGTGGCGGATTTGTTTATGTATCAGCCTAAAAGCCAATTTGACCTGGTGGTTTCATTAGGGGTTTTGCACCATACCCATGATTGCTTGGCGGCAATCAAAAGAATCTGCGCCGATTTTGTCGCGCCGGGCGGTTATATTTTCATTGGCTTATATCATCATTATGGCCGCAAACCGTTTTTAGATCACTTCAAAATCATGCAAGCGCAAGGCGCATCGGAAGATGAGCTGTTGGCACGCTACCGGGAACTGCATTCTTATATCACCGATGAAACCCATGTGCGTTCGTGGTTCCGCGATCAAGTGTTGCATCCGCACGAGACCCAGCATACGATGAAGGAAATGCTGCCACTTTTAAAAGAGGCGGGATTTACTTTAAAAACTACGTCAATCAATAATTTTCAGCCGATTAATTCGGCTGCCACGGCTGAAGCCATCCTCAGCAAAGAAGTGGAGATGGAAAAAACCGGGCTTGACCGATTAAAAGCAAACCAATATTACCCTGGCTTCTTTTTATTTTTAGCGCAGAAGAATCCGGCATAAAGTCATCATATCGAGCCGTTTATGGACACAGAATTCAATTGGCAAAACTGTTGGTATCCAGTCGTTTTTGTAGAGGATTTGCCCAAGCGTAAGCCTTATGCTTTCTCGCTATATAACGAACCGATGGTGTTATTCCGCAATGAAAAAGGCGATCTGGCGTGTGCGGCAGACCGTTGTCCGCACCGTGCGGCACGGTTATCGGATGGGCATTTGATTGACGGCAAACTGGAATGCCTGTATCACGGTTGGCAATTCAATGCGGCCGGTGAATGCACCCGCATTCCGCAATTGGCACCGGACAAAAAAATTCCCGCAACCGCCTGTTTAAAATCGCATGTAGTTGTTGAATGCCAAGGCATGGTCTGGGTTTGGGTGGGTGCGCCGGACTTGGCTGCAATAGCCGACATTCCGTCCATTGTTGCACTGGATAATCCCGACGTTATCAGCGTGGATTACACCATCGACTTGCCGTACGACCAGACCTATCTGATTGAGAATGTGATTGATGTCGCGCACATCCATGTTGCCCATCACGGCCTACGTGGTGGTGGCCATCGGGACTATGCCTTGCCGCTGGAGTTTGAAATCCTGGAAGATTCGGTAAAAGGTATCCGGGCGACCTACCGGTCTATCGGCCTTAACCAAAATCGGGATGAAGCAAAAACCGGCACGGCACACCTGGATTTTATTGCCCCTAACTTGATCAGCTATACCTCAAAGTATCAGAAGAGCGAATTGATTGCGGGACTGGCGTTGTATTCAATTCCCTTGGCAAAAGGCAAATGCCGCCTACTCTATAGGAAGTACAGTAACTTTTATTCCTGGCGGGAAAGGATCAAGCCGAAATGGCTAGATCATTGGAACCAAAACGAAATTCTGCAACAAGATATGGCCTTGATTATCGGCCAGTATTCGGAGATAGAGCGCTCACAGCAAAATGCCAAAGACTTGTGGTTGCCGATTAAAACCAGCGACACGCTGGTTATCCACTACCGCAAATGGCTGGATAAATATGCTTCAACAACACCGTTTTACCGGGGCTATGCGACACATAAGACCGTGCCCCATCTGTCTGATCAACATCCGTACGATGTATTCAGCATTCATACCCAGAATTGCAGCGCGTGCTTGAGCGCTTATCAATTAACTAAACAAATACAAAAAATAGCAATAGCCCTGATAGCCATACTGTTGCCGCTCTTATTTGTATTTGCAGGGACGGCATACAGCCATGTTATTTTATTTTCTTACCTTGGTTTAGTGTTGATGACTTGGGTAACCCAAAAAATTCGGCGGCGATTTGAGTAGGCCGGGCGGGTTCGTTTAAATATTTACCCCCTATTACACCCGTTTGATGTAATAGCATTGTAAGCGTTGGCTTGTGATTTGCGGGTAGGCTATAGTTGGTTACACTAAACCTTTCGTAATAGCTTGTTTACAAAGGAGTAGTTGTCGTTTTTGAGGTCAGAAAAGCGACAATTGCTCCGGCGGTTCTTCGATTTTTCTGCGTTTTTTGCCATAAAAAACTTCAATCCTGCCAAATTGTTTATCGGTTATTTTAATAATACGTACCTCGCCATCAGGTGGTAGGCGTAATTTTACCCGTTTTGCGTGGACTTGGGCGTTTTCTTCGCTGGAGCTGTGGCGCATGTAAACGGAATACTGCATCATGGTGAAGCCGTCGGTCAGCAGATGTTTCCTGAAGACCGTATATTGCTTTCTCGCTTCCGGCGTATCGGTAGGTAAATCGAATAAAACAATCACCCACATGGAATTGAGTCCGCCGAAACTCATGGTTGCCGCAGGGTTTCTAATAACCCCTTCTCCCTCTGGGAGAGGGGATTTTAGGGTTTCTCTTATCCGTTGTGGGTAGTTGAGGATAACCGCGCTGTCTTCATAGGCACGCTTAAGATTTGCCAACAAATAATGGCACGCAACCATCAGCGGCAGGGTTTGCTGTTCCCATAAGACCGGTTCAGCCAATAAAGTAAGCAAGGAGATTTTTGTTTCCTTGTTCACAATCAGCTCCGGGTTATCGCTTGCCATTAAGTACACTTTGTAATCCACCCACGGCCTAAACGGTTCCATCAGGTCATCCGCCAAACACAAGCCGTTATATTGGTTACTGTGGAATAGACCTAATGCGGGATGTAGGCCGCTACCGACGATGGCACGGGCGATCAAGGCCCGAATAATGGCATAGCCATAATTTAATAAGCTGTTGATGCCATCCAATTCAGTATCGCGGCGGAATTGCTCGTCAAATAACAGCCGCCAGTATTTTTGTGCGGCTTGGGCTTCCAAATTGTCGGGGTCTCCGGTTTTGACCTTATTGGCAAGCCGTTCCAGTGGTAGATAAGGTTGTCTAAATATTTAAGGGTGTCCGCCTGATTTGCGATTTTTTGCTTAACAATTTGACTCCACAGGCGCTTTTTGGTGGGCAATTACCAATACAGTTGTTCACATTTTCGGTGCGTTAGTTACAATGATATGTATTGCTACCTATAGTCTGTAGCACCATAGTCATCAGTCAGAAATAATACGTTCTTTAATTTTATCCTGACTGATGGCAAGAATCCCAAGCTCTTCACTACGTGCCACCCTTGCTGAAAACGTCCGTGCTTTTCGAAATGCACATCGCCTTTCACAGGAGGGTCTGGCCGATCTTTGTGATCTTCACCGCACATACATTGGATCAGTGGAGCGAGAAGAGCGAAATGTTTCTTTAAGCACCCTTGAAGTGCTTTCCCGTGCTCTCGATGTCAGCGTTCCAGAATTGCTAACACCAAGAGCAAAGCATGACGCAAAAGAATCCCTTTGATTTCAAAAACCTTATTCAGTGGTCTGGAAAGACTATTTACGATCCAATTGAAATCGGAGACCCTGATTATTGGATTCCTTCATTACAATTGGAAACGCTAGTAAAGGAAGGGTTGCAAGGCAAGGTACTAAAGGATGTTCATGGTAGGGCATTGCCAAACCGGACACGCTCCAAGATTATAAAAGTGTATACTTGTGAAGCCTTGGGTTATCCCGTTCCGAAGTCTTTTAAGAAAACTCAACCACGGTTTGTTGGGCAACAGTTCGATACCTACGCCCAGAAGTCAATGAATCTGCAAATTTGGAATGAAGGGCTTTCACCAAGCCGACGGTATGTGATAATTCAAGTTTCAGAAGATGATACTGTACTCAGCGTGAAAGTTATTAATGGGCAAGAGCTGGCTCTTCTTGACACTACAGGTACTCTTACCACGAAATATCAGGCTAGGCTTGAAACACGAGCCGACAAGCACGAATTAATATCGGTTAGGGATACCGATCCTATGCTGCTACATGTGCGTCTCGAATTTTTCTTAAACCCATCCACCAGTCCAACCGATGAACCAGAAAGTGGCTTATTGTTTCCTGTCGGTGAACTCTTTAATAGGTTATCGCCTTTAGTTGGGCAGTCGTTTACTGATCCTGGCATGGATCAAGAGCGTAACCGAGGTGCAGCACTTCATAATTTGATTTGCAAGCAACTTGGCTATAGCTGCTACGGGGACAAAGGCACATTCCCTGATGTTCGTCATCAGCTTCTGGAAGTGAAGCTGCAAACATCACCTACTATTGATCTAGGTCTGGTGCTGCCAGACAGCCAAGAACTTATGGATACACAGCGAGTTGGAGATTATCATCCGCGCCATTGCGATACCCGGTATGCGATGTTTTACGCCAATACAGATGGGATTTCTGTAACGCTGACTCATTTGTACGTAACGACAGGCGCGGATTTCTTCAAGCGTTTCAGGCGATTCGAGGGAAATATCATCAACAGCAAAATTCAGATTCCGCTACCTCGTAACTTTTTCTCGTAGCAATCCGAACACGCGCCAAACCCGTTCATCAAGTTCTTCGCTCAAACTTTCGACCTCAACCGACGGAATTTTGGCATAAATTTCTTTTGTCATTGCGATAATTTCTTTGGATTCTTCACGGTTCGGGTCTGGTAACGGAAACTGCTCAACGTACTGGGTGATAAATCGACGACGACCCGCATACAACTTATTGTTGAAGCGATGGTCGTAGAAAACTTCGATAAAAGTTGAATTTGCTACGGCGAGTGCCAGCCAAAGCAAATCCTGTTCGTTGTTATTTTCACAGCGCATCCAGTAGCATTCACCATTGATAACCCCTCCATCCATGTCTATCCAAAAAACAGGTTTTTCGGAAATATCTGGGAAAACAAGTTTGGGGCACGACCATGCCGCCGGGTCTTGAGGCACCCAAAGTTCGTACCATTGGCGACCTGCTTCGATAACATAGTTCCTTGCTTGCAAAATGTCACGGTGTCTTTCTAGGTAGCGTTTCGCTTTGGGGTAAAGGGTTAAGTTCACCACACTCCGACCATTTTCTGTTGCCTCGTGGGGATAAAGGATCTCTTTAATATGCTTGGCCTTAGCGGGTATATCGGCCTTATAACGACGGGCGCAGTGACGAGTAACCAGTGGGCGAAGTAGCTCTATACGTCCTTCTGGAAGGTCATCCCAATCATTGCGGATGAACACCTTATCCGCTGTTGATTTGACCCCTACCCTAATTTTCCCGATTCGGCGAAAGGTTTCCCAAGTGTTGGCTTCCACCATAGCCAACCATTTATCAGTTGATTGAGTGGCGACTCTCCAGACAGCTTCGGGATCATCACCGTTATCTAAAACTCCATGCCGGATTCGGAAATGCCGACCATCTGTCAAGGCAACTACTGTGTCATCTTCGACAGAAAGCGCGGACAACACATCATCAGTATCTAAAATTGCAGGATGATCGGTTTCGTAGATTGACGAGTAGTCAATACGGTCGATGCGAGATATTCTCGTATGATCAACACCACGCGCCAGCAATATAGAGGGAAGTACTGCCGCACCAAAAAGTTTTGTATCTCCAAGATCCCAAGCGTGCAAAATTTTGAAGCGGGACAATAATTCCCTCCGAACTGCTTGGCCTGATTTCGTAGTCATGAAGCGATTCGAAGTAATCACCCCTGCAATACCATCGGTAGCTAAAACTTGCGAGATAGCCAATAAAAAAGGGTAATACATATCGACTCGCCCGGATAACCCAAAACTTTGAGCAAGAAGTTGTGCTTGCTGCGCCCCCATTATTTGAGTTCGGACATAAGGCGGATTGGCAATCACCAAATGAAATGGCTCTTGTACGTTGCCAGCAGAGAATAGATCACCACAGCCTTCAAGATTAAGTACGTGTTCAAGGAAATCCTTTTCTTCCAATTTTACGTTCAAATATGGAAAATCCTGTTGAAGACGCTTCGTTGCGACCTTTACGGCATCAGGGTTGGTGTCATATCCGATAACCTCCAATCGTTTTCTGGTGGCTAATGGTAATTGCTTAATCAATTCATCCAATAACACACCATCACCGACAGCGGGGTCTAATACACGAATTTTGCTATGTTTGGGAAGCTCCGCTACACGCAGCATTTGCCCAGCTACAAAGTTAGCAAGTACCAAAGGCGTATAGGTTGCACCTTCAGATTTTTGTCGAGCAACGCGACTATATCTCGGCTCAGTAGTTATTGTGTCAAGCATTGTTAAAAATATATTTGATACTTATAGTCATCAGTATACATCTCAAGCGGCAACTAACAAAAGTTAAATAAATTACATCTTTCCTGCTTAAAAATTAAAATTGTATGTTTAAAGATAAAGCTCGATCATTTCTAGTTAAATGTTCGTGTATTTATGTTTGTGAGTCCCGTTGCAGAACCCGTCGGGTCAATCGGGCGTTACGTCGCTTTACATTTTTGGGTGTAGGTGTTTTTTCTTCCACCGCTTTGGTAAAAATTCGACTACCCAAGTCGATAATTTTCTGGGGTTTGCCTTCGGTTTCTTCAAGTAACGCCCAGCCAATGGAATTAGTGCCTAAATCCAAACCTAGAATTCTCTTGCCCATTTTTCACCTTCGTCTATAATCAGTTGCGTAGTGTAACCAACTATAGCCTATTGCTTTGCTTTTCATACCAATGGAATGTTTTTCCGTAGGCTCCGCCTTCAAGCGACCCAAGCCCTCACGAGGTTGAAAAACCGACGGGGGCTTTTTATTGCCATCCGTAAAGACTCTTTAAGCTACAAAAAACTCAAAGGTGTCCTATTTAACAGTAGTTGATAAAGGTTAAATGAAGGAACCATCCAAAATAACAAAACTTTTCGGAAAATCAGAATGATCGGGTACTTAGATTTTAAAATCACCCACCAATCGACATAGTCGTTTGAATTTAACTTCCGTCGGCCTGCTGCCATAGTGTTGTGCGATGAAGGCGGATGTGATTGCTTCAATGGTTTCGGCTTGTTCGGGCAATTCGGGTTTAATCCGTTCGGCAAAATCCCTTGCGCCTTCGCCGAGGTTTTTTGTGAAGCCGACATTGGCGAGTTTCTTTAAGAATTTATTAAAAACCAATAGGGTACGGTCAACCGGTTTGGGTTTTTGGTACAGCAAGAACAGGCTTAAGATGGCGGTGATGATGCCTACGAAGCTTATCATCCAGTACACCATGGTTTTCATGTCTTTAATGCCGAATGATGACATGAAAGAAGATTGGTTGGCGGTGTTGTAGTTGATGACCCAGCGTTGCCAGTTATAATCGACATGTCCCCATAGTTGTCTGGCTTGTTTCAGGAAATTGAATGCGGCGTGTGCGCCTTCGTTGGCTGCGGAAAACTGGATTAAG
>NZ_JBEBKJ010000063.1:0-22197 GCF_040079455.1 Methyloglobulus sp.
GACGGCACTTACAACGCCACGCAACGCAATAGCCTATTAAGTTGGCTGAAAGAAGAAACTCCAGAGCAAACTTGCCGGATTTTGAGCAACGCCCGTTGTTTATCCGAAGGTGTGGACGTTCCCGCCTTGGATGCCATTCTGTTTTTACACCCGCGAAAATCTCAAATTGACGTGGTGCAATCGGTTGGCCGTGTGATGCGCCGTGCCGAAGGCAAAAACATGGGCTATGTCATTTTACCGATTGGCGTTCCCTCTGGGCTTTCACCCGAAGAAGCGCTCAACAACAATGAAAAATATAAGGTTGTGTGGCAAATCTTGAATGCCTTGCGCTCCCATGATGACCGCTTCGATGCGACTATCAATAAAATGGATTTGGGCGTGAATGTCAGTGACAAGATTGAGATTATTGCCGTCAGTAACACCTTGCCCGAAAAGCAGGAAGGCAAAAAAGGCGGCTCTCATATTGGCGTGGGCGGCGGCAGTGAACAGGAACAGGAAAGAGGGCAGGGCGGTAAATCAGCGCCCGTTCAAATGACGCTGGACTTTGATGAGTTCCAAAAAGCAATTTACGCCAAAATCGTAAGGAAATGCGGCAAGCGTGATTATTGGGAGAATTGGGCTAATGATATTTCCCGTATCGCCCAAACCCATATTACTCGCATTACAGCCTTATTGAAAAATAAAGAAAGCAAAGAATACCTAGCGTTTGCGGCATTTTTAGAAGAGTTGCGCGACGACCTCAACGAATCTATCACCGAAACCGAAGCGATAGAAATGCTGGCACAACATATCATCACCAAGCCGGTGTTTGATGCGCTATTTGAAGGCTACAGTTTCACCCAACACAACCCCGTATCGCTCGCTATGCAAGGCATTCTCGATATTTTGCAGGAGCAAAATCTTGAGCGCGAAACTGAGACGCTGAAAAAATTCTATGAGAGCGTCAAAATGCGAGCTTCCGGAATTGACAACGCTACAGGCAAGCAGCGCATTATCGTTGAGCTTTACGACAAATTCTTTAGTAATGCCTTTCCAAGATTAAAAGAACGGCTAGGGATTGTTTATACGCCCGTCGAGGTGGTGGATTTCATCATCCATAGCGTCAATGATGCCCTGCAAAACGAGTTCAGCCAGACGTTAGGCAGTAAGAACGTCCATATCATTGATCCGTTCACGGGGACGGGAACATTCATCACGCGGCTTTTGCAAAGCGGCCTCATCAGCAAAGACGAACTCGCCCATAAATACCAGAATGAGATTCACGCCAATGAAATTGTCCTTCTGGCTTACTACATTGCTGCAATCAACATTGAAGCAGTCTATCACAGCATCATGGGCGGAGAATATCAGCCCTTCAACGGTATTTGCTTAACTGACACTTTCCAACTCCACGAAAAAGAGGATTTGGTCAGTATGATGATGGAGGCCAATAGTAGCCGCCGCAAGAAACAAAAAGCCCTCGATATTCGGGTGATTATCGGCAATCCGCCTTATTCGGCAGGGCAAAACAGCGCCAACGATAACAATGCCAACATTGCCTATCCAAAACTTGATGAGAGCATCCGTAACACTTACGCGGCTCACTCGACCGCGACAAATAAAAACGCTCTGTATGACTCCTATATCCGCGCTATTCGTTGGGCGAGTGACCGGATCGGGAATAGCGGCGTAATTGGTTTTGTGAGCAATGCGGGGTTTGTGGACGCAAACACCGCCGATGGCTTGCGTAAATGCTTGGCTGATGAGTTCAGTAGCATTTATGTTTTCCACTTGCGCGGCAATCAAAGAACATCGGGGGAATTATCGCGGCAGGAAGGCGGCAAGATTTTTGGCAGTGGTAGCCGTGCGCCGATTGCTATCAGCATTTTGATTAAAAACCCTCATGCGAAAGAGCAGGGGCGTATCTTCATGCACGATATAGGCGACTACCTAACCCGTGAGGACAAGCTGGGCAAAATCAGCGCCTTCAAAAGCATTGAGGGCATCACCAAAGCCAACGGCTGGCTACCCATAACACCCGATAAGCATAATGATTGGGTAGGACAACGGGATGATAGCTTTGGCGAGTTCATCAGCTTGGGGGATAAGAAAGACAAAGATGCGGTTACGGTTTTTGAAAACTATACAAGAGGATTAGAAACCAACCGTGATGCCTGGTGTTACGGATTCTGTAAAAGAGCCGTTAGCGTAAATATGAGGAACATTATTGATTTTTACAATAGTGAAGTTGGTCGCTATGAAGCGGCGATCAAAGGATTAACTAAAAATAAATATCCTGATATTGATGATTTCATTATTTCTGATACTACAAAAATTAGCTGGAATCGTAGCCTAAAAGCTGATTTAGGAAAATGTAAAAAGTTTTCATTTAATCCAGACAGCATTGTAAATAGTCTATATCGCCCGTTTAACAAACAATGGGTTTATTACAACCAAAATCTGAATGCCTACGTTAATCAAATCCCTCGCATTTTCCCAGATGAAACGGTGGATAATCGAGTAATTGCTATGACAGGACTTGGAACGCCTAAAGCGTTTTCTGTTGTAATGACAAATGCTATCCCCGACATTCAGTTTCAAGCCAATGGTCAGTGTTTCCCCCTCAATCTCTACGAAAAAAACTCTTCCGAAGATGGCGCAAGTGAAAACAACGACACGCAAAAAGATATTTTTGCCTGTCCCGAACCTCAAAGCAAGATGAAATCCGAAGGCGAATATACCATCAAAGATGGTATCACTGATGCAGCACTTGCCCATTTCAAAGATGCTTATCCAAAGGAAACCATCACTAAAGAAGACGTTTTTTATTACATCTATGGGTTGCTGCATTCGGATGATTACAAAAATCGCTATGCTGATAATTTCACCAAAGAATTGCCGCGTATCCCGTGCGTGAAAAAAGCCGCAGATTTTTGGGCGTTCAACAAAGCTGGCCGTTCTTTGGCCGAATTGCATATCAACTATGAAACGGTTGAGCCTCACCCCGTCAATTATGCTGGCGGGTCTCTCTTCATAGATAGCTACGAAGACAAGGATTACCGCGTCGAGCAAATGAAGTTTGCCAAGAAAGGCAAGGAAACCGATAAATCAACCGTAATCTATAACCACAAAATCACGATGACGGGCATTCCGCTAGAAGCCTATGAGTATGTAGTCAATGGAAAACCAGCGTTAGAGTGGGTCATGGAACGTCAGGCAGTCACAACCCACAAGGAAAGCGGTATCGTGAATGATGCCAACCTTTGGGCTATCGAAACTATGCACGATGCAGCCTATCCGCTAAAACTCTTCCAGCGGGTAATTACAGTGAGCCTTGAGACGATGAAGATTGTTTATGCCTTGCCTAAGTTGGAATTAAAAGAGGGTTAATAAATACGTATGAATGATGGGTATTGGGTAAAATCGTAAATCAAATTAGTGCGTTATTAAATTTTCATGGGATTAGAATGGGATGAAGAAAACAGAACGATTAGTCTACTACTATGATTTATCTATTTCGGCCAATTCAAGAACTTTTCCGGCTCCAAAACCAATCTCTGTCAGGAAGGCGTTCGAGCTTATGCAGCTTGTACCTATTGATAAACGTACAAAATCTATAGCTAAAGAAAGCGAGCTACTCTACATATCAGATTGGAAAATTTCAAACGGCATAATCAGCATCTTAATAAATAAATCTGACAAAGGTATTTCTGATCCAGTTTTCACTATTCCTGAAGAGAAAAAGCGACGAACCGCAGAAAAGACTGGCAAAGAAGGACAAGATTTTTCAGTACATTTGGTAATACGGTTACCAAATGATGACCTGCAACCCGCTCTCGTGATAGTCGAGCATTGTAATGGGCTTGGTGTTTTTACAATTCTAAAATTATTAAATCAAATCCTGAGTGACGCAACCCAATTATCCCCTGGAGATTTTGAGCAAACACATCCCGATGGGGCAGTAGATAGTAGCGGTAAGCCAAAAAAATACAATGTTGTTTTTAAGTGCATTTTTGACGGTCACATATCTGATGATCTTAAACATGATTTGGATCATGGAAAATTCCAATCTATTGAATTAATCACAGAAAAAGATCGATTTACTTCATTTGATGATGATGGATATATCGTTGAAAAATGCAAGACTCTTGTTTTGACTCTTGATGATTCAGATACTCAAGTTTCAAATCTATATGATCGTATCTTGAGGCTTATCAAAAAGCAGAATAAGGATTACAGCAAAGCGAAGATTAAATTTAAAACCGAAACGGGGCTAGACCGAACTGTAAATATGGATACTGCCGAAGGATTAGCCTTGGCTTATGTAAAGAAGGAAAAATTAGATGGTTTCAATGTCAATCTGGAATCTTCTTATGAGAAATTCAACAATACGATTTTAGCGAAAATGGAAGCTTTACTCTCTCAAGAAACCTAATGCTTTGGAATCTCTTACGACCGTTATCCTACCTGTTTATTGAGCACAGGCTTAAATGGAAGGTTGATTGGCTTTATCCTTTATTGCTTGCTGCCATTTCTACCGTGGTAGTCTTTAGCTTGAAGCAATTCGGGCCAGTTTCTTTGTATGCGGACGGCGGAATAATTTCTAAAGTGCTAAGTTTCGTACAAGGACTTCCAGGTTTTTACATTGCTGCTTTAGCTGCGATTGCGACCTTTAATAAAACCGACATTGATAAAACAATGCCTGCGCCTGCCCCTAAAATCGATATTATGATACAAGGTCAGAGTGTTGCAATTGAACTGACCAGAAGACGCTTTTTATGTTCGATGTTTGCCTTCCTAACTGCGGAGAGTCTAATTCTTATAGTGTTAGCCATATTTGCACAAACTGCCTACTTACCGATCAGGGCAATAATTAGTCAATCATGGCAAATATGGGTATCTGGATTATTTTCCTTGTTTTTCTTTTTGCTTTTTTGGCAAATGATCGTAGCTACTTTTTGGGGGCTATTTTATCTTGGCGACAAGCTCCACCAACCAGACCCTTAAATCTCTTTTGCTGTAAAGAGAAATAATTTCATTTAATACGTCACAAGAATTTCACATACTTGTCACAAATTTCACGTTCTGTGTCATTTTACATTTAGATAGATACTAGTCTAGTATCCGTTATTAATTGTCAACTATAAAAGATTGACAATTGGCAGCATATATGCCAGAATGAACCATGTTTTTGAAGAAATCAAAACAGCGACTAGGGCGGCTTCCCTAGAACTTCTTGGAGTTAATACCATGTCATTAATCACACATCTAGCATTGTATTTACGGGATTGTTACCTCAATATAACCCCGCTCCTTTTCCACGCCTTTTTGAGATAACACAATGAAAGTATTATCAATCGCAAACCAGAAGGGCGGGGTGGGTAAAAGCACATTAACCGTACATCTTGCGTATGCCGCGACTCAGTTAGGCAAGCGTGTCTTGTTGGTCGATATGGACACACAAGCGAGTTTGTCTATTTCATTTGAAAATGATTCGGCTGCAAAAGGTATTTTGGCATCAGAACTTTATTTAGACCGTTTACCGGATGGTGAACCAGAGCGTATTAACGATAATTTGTCAATTATCCGTGCTGATGATGACTTGCTTGCTATCGACAAAGCAGAAAACGAAATCATACGCCGTCCAGGGAAGGCTATCAGGACATTTTCTAAAGACTACGATTTGTGCCTGATCGACACGCCGCCACTTATCGGCATCCGTTTAATGGCATCATTAGCAGCAAGCGACCTTGTATTAACGCCCGTCAATGTGGGGCTATATGAAATGGCGGGGCTGGCACATTTGGTAAACACCATCCATGTTATTCGTACTCAAGGGTTCAACCTGAGATTAAAGCACATTGGCATCTTATTGATGAAAACGAACAACCGTAGCAAGGTACAAGCGGAAGCTTTAGCCGAACTGAGGAAAGCCTACGGCGATGTTATCTTCAAAGAACAGTTGCCTGAAAGGGCGGCTGTACGGACGGCTATCAGTGAACGTAAGCCAGTGTGGGTAAAAACATCGGGTAATGGACACCTGCAAGCCGCAAAAGAATGGAAAGCGGCTTGTAAGGCTATTTTAGATAATGTCTTTGTTAACAGTTAATAGGTGATTCTATGGAGAAGGTTAACACTTTTATCACGTCAGGAAAGAAAACACTTGGCGATGGGCTTAACAAGCTTTTTCAGACCGACAATGACAACTACGTTTATATCCATGTTGATGATCTAGTCATCGAGGAACAAGTACGTAAGGAACTTGAAAATAAGCTCCACACATTAGTTGGTTTGGCGAATAGCATTAAAAAATATGGCGTACTAAAACCTATTCTTGTTAGGAAGGTAGACGATCAATTTATTGTTGTGGCAGGGGAGCGGCGTTATCGTGCTGCTATTATGGCAGGGCTTTCTACTGTTCCTTATGTGCTTAAAAACGTAGGTCACAGTGAAGCTAAGATTATACAACTCATAGAGAACATACAAAGCAAAGGCTTAACGCTTTATGAAGAAGCTGAGGGTTTTCAAGAACTGATTAATACTACTGGCTCAATTAGTTCTGCCCTTGAGGAACTTGGAAAGGACAAATATTGGGCTTCACGGTTATTGTCTATGCTTCGCTTGCCTGAGCATTCATCACGCCTAGCAAAATCAAGCGCGACAAAAGACATGAAGCTCATCAACGAAATAAAGGCTATTGAAATAGACAATCCAGAAGAAGCAAAAGCGGTTGTTAATGATTTAATTGATAACCCAGGCAAAACAGAAGCCAGGAAAAAAGTTGCACAAGTGAAGTTGCAGATTGAGAAAAAATCATCCTCTGGTTCTGTATTTGACGATGAACCCATTGAAGTCATACTCAGTTCGCTTTATAAGGAAATTACCCTGACAAGCGACGGCGCGGCGGTTTTGAATGGCTTGCGGGACAGTGCCAGAGAAAAGTTACACGCTCACCTTAACGATTGGTATTGGAAGGGTAAGTCCGAAAATAACCCATGCAAAGAAGTTCTTAAGGGCTTGCGGAAAAACAGCTTTGGCACTGACAACTATAAGGTGTTTAAATTTTTGGCATTCATGCAGGGCATGGCTGGTGATGATTTTAGTTTGTCTGAAATACTTGGTGACTTGAGTGGCAGCTAATCGAAGTAGCATTTCATGGTAAATAATTTAGGGTTTGCAACTTGCAAATATTGTGGCTCTGAATATAGGCTGTTCAGCATATCGAACAGGGACATGCAAGGCTTGGTTAAGGCTTGGAAAAATAAGCACGAATGGAAGTGCCAATCTAGGACACCAGAGCAAAGGCTAAAATGGGCAAAGCCATACATTGGGAAGGATAGAATGGAAAGCGCAATAGTTTTAAATATGGAACATGAAGGCATGAAAATTAAATAGGGGCGCATCATTAATGGCTCAACGAGGTAAGCGGAGCGGTGGCTTTGCGTGGATGAAACGTACCGAATGCGTTAAATGTGGGTACAAGTTTTGGATAGGCAGAAGTAACGAGCGTAATTATTGCCTAGATGGGGTAGTTACCACATAGCTGCCAAAAGTGCCATCTTCGCCAGATAGTGGGGTTTAGTAAGCTCAGCAGCGCTAAGGGTTTTTGATCTTATGACTTGCTATGAAACCGGAAAGAAAGTGGATGTTATAGCGTTTATGGTCGAATGCGCGATACGCGATAGGTCTACCTATATAGAAGCTTATTGTTGCCCTTATGACGGTCAACCAATAAGTGAGGAAGCTATATCTGTGATAGCCGAAACTAAAGCGGAGATTCGAGACTTTAGAAAACTTAAAAAGGCATTGCTTAATGTTTTTTAAAGTCTCATGTTAATTTTTAGTGGGGTTGTGATGATTAACATTGGGGTTAAGGCGATGGCGGCAACAAATTTAACAATATCATGTTTAGCGGAAAAAGATGATGCAACGTCCGACATTCCCCAAACGTGCCGTTGGTATTGGGGCGGGACGGATGACGTTCTTCATTGCGCTTGTGGGCGTGTCTCTTGCCCTAAAGTTTTTCCAAATATACGGAAAAGCGGTTTACTGATAATTGGATAGCCATTTAGGGTTAGGTTATGATTATGTGGCTTTTTTAAGTTATATTATGGGTTTTTATGGCTATCCTTTTACGTAGCTTCATAGCGTATACCTTAAATGTCTATTCACTATTACTGTTGGTGCGATGATTATGGAAATTTCAGTTAACAATGAAAGCTTGACGCGAATACTTGATATTCTGGACGATTGGGCTTCTTCTTATCAAAGTGGCGGTGACCCATCTTTTAAGCATTTGTCGCTTGGTTCTCTTGAGACTCTTAGAGTACTCAAGTTAATTGATGAGAAAACGCACTCTAGTTATGTTGATAAATTAAGTTCGTCTAAGAGAAAAGAACCTATGCTCAAACATTTTTAGCATGAAAATCGCCCGTATCTATCTAAGGGTTAGCACCCAAGAACAAGATTTATCACGACAAGAGCAGATCATCGAAAATGCCAAAGCCGCAGGGTTTTACATTGCTGGCATTTATAAGGAAAAGGCTTCTGGCGTTAGCCTGAACCGACCGGAATTGTTGCGGATGATTAGCGAACTGCAAACTGGCGACGTTGTTATTGCGGAAAGGATTGATCGGATTAGCCGCTTGCCGTTGCCGGAAGCTGAGAAACTTATAGCTTCTATCCGTGAGAAAGGGGCTAAATTATCGGTGCCAGGGATTGTTGATCTATCCGAGTTAGCAGTAGAAGCGGACGGGATGACAAAGATTGTCCTTGATTCGGTTCAGGATATGCTTCTTAAATTGGCTTTACAAATAGCACACGATGACTATACAACTCGCCGTGATCGCCAACAGCAAGGTATAGCGTTAGCAAAAAAAGCTAAAAAATTTACAGGCCGCAAACCTAACGAATTGGTGAATAAAAATATTGTTGATTTGCGGAAGGCAGGTACAACCATTAACGATACTGCCCAACTCACAAAAAGCAGTGTGAGCCATGTTAAGTCGGTTTGGGCGAAATATAAAGCTGTTTCAGATTAAGGTTTATGAAAGATAAAAAAATGACGGCGGAAGAATTTTCTGCTTTTGAACCCATGCTTTCTAATCTGAATGAAGATCGTATCCTCGCCGCAAAACTTCGTTTAGTGGATGGTATACCCTACTATAAGATCGCAGAGCTTATGGATTGTAGCAAGCAAGCCGTGCATTCCACATCGACTTTGGTATGGAAAAGGTATAAAAAATTTTTAGATATTGCTGATAATGTTAAGGTTGCCACAGGTCAAAGGGAGAAGTAACCCGTTATTCTGCCTTTATTATAGATGGCAGATTATCCCAATTCTGCTACTATTTAGTATTGGCAGAATTACCCGAACGAGGGCAGAATGACAACAAAAGCTATGGTTACTACGAATAAAAAAAAACGTGATGAGTACGATGCTCAAGACCTAGAGCGCATCCCTGGAGAGCGTTGGATAACGATGAGCAATGCCCTAACAAGGGCTGGACATGGTTTAACTCTGGCTGAAAAGCGCATTGTTATGATGGCTGTTTCTAAACTTGATAGTGTGAAAACTTTGCCTCGCAATGAGCCAGTAAAAACAAGAATATACGCATCTGAATACGCCGATGAGTGTTCTGTCAGCATAAACACCGCTTACGACCAGTTACAAAGCGCAGCCAAGCATATTTATAACCGCTCTATAACTTTTTACGAAGCGGCTTATAAGAGGAATGGCGGGGCGGTAGAGCCGACACGTACCACTATGCGTTGGGTTGGACAGATACAGTATCAGCAAGGCGAAGGGTGGGTCGAATTGTATTGGTGGCCAGCATTAATGAAGCATTTAGTAGGGCTAAGAAAACAATTTACTAGCTACCAACTCCAACAAGCCAGCGCACTAAGGTCTGTTTATTCTTGGCGGTTACTTGAGTTGTTAACAAGATTTGAAGCAACTGGCTGGGCTGAATATACGATAGAGGATTTTGCCGTTTCAATGGATGCTAGTGAGAAACAAAAGGGCGACTTTGCGGCAATTAGGCGCAAGATCATTGAACCTGCTGTAAAGGAGCTTCAAGACAAAGACGGCTGGATTATAGAATGGAAAGCAATAAAGGGAGGAAAAAAGGTAAAAGGTATCCGTTTCGATTTCTCGCGTGACCCGCAAACAAGCCTTTTTTAGCGTAAACCCGAAAAAAGGCAGAGTAACCAGAAAAAAGGCAGAGTTTATATGCTGTTGTTATTTATAGGGCTATTAATAGGTTAACACCGCAAACCCGAAAAAAGGCAGAATAGCTTGAATTTTGGCAGAGTAACCCGAAAAAAGGCAGAATAGCTTGAATTTTGGCAGAGTAACCCGAAAAAAGGCAGAGTTTATATGTTGTTGTTATTTATAATTTTTTTAATAAATAATGGGCATAACCTCGAACAATGGCAGAATTGTAAATCTGTGGATAACGCCCGAATAAAGGCAGAATAGCCCGAAATAAGGCAGAATAACTTGAATTTTGGCAGAGCTAACACGAATAAAGGCAGAATATATCTTCTGTAAGCCACGTTATTGCTGACTTTCAGCCTTATAAACTATATAAACAAGAATAAAAACTAATTAAAAAACGCATTAGTGAGCCGGATTATGTTTTTGATGCTCAAAATGAAGCAGAAATCGAATTAGCCAAAACTCTAAGAGAGCTAGGTAAGCTTTCTAAGAAAACTTAACGGATGTTTAATTTTTTCGTTCGTTTATTGCGCGGTCGCGCAACTCAATAATTAATATATAACTTGACAACAGAATAGTTTTTAGGTAATTATAAGTTTACTTATTGTCTTTTTTACTTGTTAGCTTATTGTTTTTATGGGTAAGACCTCTGAGGGGAAATCATCTGAGAAGTATCAACAACCAGGGAGAATAGGGAGGGTAAACGTAACAGGTTATTTTAATCCTTCGGTAAAAAAATCACTTAGGCTAATTCAAGCACAGTACCCAGGATTAACTTTACAAGATTTGCTGGAAGAAGCCCTAAGCGATCTGTTTTTAAAATACGGTATTCATAACGACAAAGATGATGAGGATTGATTTTTTTTGAGATACAAGTTTACTTTTTAACTTTTGGTATGCCGTTATGATAGGGGATTTTTTTGACACTCTTGGCAGGTTCATTGACGACATAATCTTAGGATTCGGTAACGCGGTCTTTAAGGTTGGTTTTGTGATCTGGGAATGGTGGGCTAGGCTTGTCGGTCTGGCTTTTATTGCTGGTGTGTGTTGGGTTATTTATAAAGTGGTCTATTTCTTTCTTAGGTTTTATTACCCTAGTGTATTCGGGCATTGGTAAAAACATGAAAACAATTGTGCTTGCAAACCAGAAGGGCGGAGTTGGTAAGTCGGCGGTGGCCGTTCAGATTGCCTATTTCTTTTCGTTGGTTAAAAACAAAAAAGTTTTGGTTATTGATTTTGACCACCAACGAAATACAAGCAAGTCTATCAAGGTGGGCAACTACGCGAAAGTCAGTAATACACCTTCGAGCAACTTACTATCTCAAGCCGGACTTAAGCTAGATATTGCCGATAGTTTTGTTTTGGTTCAGGCTGATAATGCCGAACTGCTGAAAATGGAAAAAAAGGCAGATTCGCACAACCTGTATGCCAACAACCTTAAGAATTTTCTCAGCACATTAAATAATATGTTTGATGTGTGCATTATCGACACTAACCCTAATCCTGATATTCGTCAGCTTTGTGCCTTGGTTGTCAGTGATTATGTTTTGTCGCCAATCCAGCTTAACCAAGAAGCCATCGACGGGATAGGCGATCTGCTGAATCATGATACGACTGGCATAAGGAAAATTCAATCGGCAATAAACCCAAAACTTAAATTCCTTGGGATATTGCCGAATCTGGTTGAGCCAACGCCTTTCCAGCGTGATAATTTTAAAGACCTCGCAACGCATTTTTCAAAATTGCTGATACCTTTGGATGTTGGTTTTGCCGCGATAAAGAAAACGACCGCGATTCCAGAAGCCCAGGCGTTAGGGTTGCCAGTTTGGAAATTGGGCAAAACTAGCGGTCGGGAAGCATGGAATCAAGTCAAGCCAGTGTTTGAAAAAATAGCAACGATGATGGAGCTAAATTAATGGGCTTAGACTTATCAGCATTGGATGAAAAGCCAACGGACAGCAAAGGGCATGGGAAGCCGCTAGAAATTCCGGTTGCGGATATTATTGAAGATCCCAACCAGCCAAGGAAAAGCTTTTCTGAAAAGAAATTGCTGGAAATGGAAGCCAGTATTCGGGCGAAGGGCGTTAAAGTCCCTATTTCCGTTAAGGCGCATCCAGAACATGCAGACAAATGGCTTTTGAATCACGGAGCAAGACGGTTGCGCGGCTCAATCAGGGCAGGAAAAGAAACAATACCTGCCTTTATTGACGAATCACACGACGATTTTGATCAAATTATTGAAAATTTGCAAAGGGAAAACCTTGCACCGATGGAGCTTGCCCTTTCTATAAAGAGCTTAATAGGCAAAGGGTTTAACAAGAGCGAGATTGCAGAGAAACTAGGCAAGGATTCGGCGGCTGTTACACACCTTCTAACACTGTTAGAATTGCCTAAATGCTTGGAAGATGTTTACCAGTGCGGTAAATCAAGATCACCAAAAACGTTGTACGGACTAAATACCTTGTATCTTAATCACCCTGAGAAAGTAGAGGAATGGTGCATTGCAAGCGATGAAATCACCAGGGCTAATGTTTCATTACTGGCGGCTCAACTGTCGCCGAAGGACACCCCGCCACCGGCTGATGATAACCAAGGAAGCGGGGCAGTTGATATTAACCAGCCTGAGCCTATCGCCGAAAATAATGGCACATCCCCTAAATTAGTTTTAGGGAATAAAGATGAGTTCACCGATAAAAAAGCAAAGAAGCAGCCTGTAGATAATAACCCACTTATAGAGGTTGTTTACAAGAAAAAGAAAGCCAACATCATATTAAGGGAAAAGCCGAAGTCAGATGATTATATGTTTATCCGGTTATCTGATGACAATAGTGTTCAAGAGGTTTTGGTAAAGGATTGTACCTTAAAGAAATTCATTTTTTGAGTTTGTTTATAAAAACACAATATGTTGTAGACCAGGCAGCTCCTACCGACACAACATATAGATTTTGCTTAACCAAAGAGGTTGCTTATGGTTACAAGATACAACATTGGCGGCAATGTTTACGAAGCCAACGATAATCGTATTCAAGAAGCCCTTGGTAGATGTTACGGCATAAAAAAAAGGCCGTTTTGCCTTTGTGTCAATCCGCCGATAGAAATGTATATCGCACGGGTTAATAATGTTTTCATCATTAAGCGGATGCCAGGGACAGGATTCAAACATAATCCTGAATGCCCGTCCTTTGAAGTGCCAGATGAATTGTCAGGGCTAGGGCAGGTGATGGGTTCTGCTATCCAAGAAAACATAGAAAGCGGACACACGGTATTAAAACTCAATTTTTCATTGTCGAAAGGCGCAACCCGCAAGCCTAATTCCGGTGATAGTGTCGAGAAAGGTAGCGTCAAGGCCGACGGCAGCAAATTAACGATTAAAGGACTGCTGCACTATCTTTGGGAACAGGCAGGATTTAACAAATGGTCGCCAGCGATGGAACATAAACGGAGTTGGTACGTTATCCGTAAATATTTGTCAGAAGCCGTTGAAAACAAGTTGGCAAAAGGAAACCATTTGCACAGTGTTATTTTTATCCCTGAGACATTTAACCTTGAACATAAGGATGATATTGTCAAAAGGCGATTGATGGCATTGAAGCAACTGAACGTGACCGCTGGTCGTAACAGAAATTTAATGATACTGATCGGTGAAGTGAAAGACTTAAGCAAGGCCAGATTCAATTACAAGATGGTTATAAAGCACTTGCCGGATTATCCTATCATGCTTGAGGATGCCTTTTATGATGCGGTTGTCAGGCGGTTTGGCAACGAAATTGAGCTATGGCAAAGCAATAATGACGATCATTTGATCGTTGTCGGTACGTTTAGCGTTTCTACGTCCGGCGTAGCTAAATTTGAAGAACTAGGGTTTATGAATGTTACCGATAACTGGATACCTTATGATAATCAAGACGAGCTACATTTACTCAATGAGCTTACCAAAAGAAAGCATCATTTTATTAAATCGCTTAGGTACAACCTGCCTTCGACCGAGCCATTAGCGACCGCTCTTTTAACACACCAGGGCGATGATGTAACCGCTTTGTATTTGTGTCCGTCTGGTTCTAATGAAGCCTACAAATCGGGTATAAAAGGATTGATGGAAGAAAGCGAAATTAAGTCTTGGTTCTGGGACGCGACCGAATCAGCGATGCCGGAACTGCCAGCTTCTTACCAGTCGCTAAGAAAAAATGCGTGATTTTATTAAACAAAAGGGTTCTTTATGGATATTGAAAAGCTAGAAAAAATAGCCGATAAATTTACTGGTAAGTTAATGAAGGTTCAACGGTCACTAGATACCATTGCGTTATTAATGCTTGTTGACGAGTTCTATACAAAGGATGAAAGGAAAACACTTTATGATGATTACATTCGCTTATGTGCCGATGCCGATCTGTTACGCTCTGAATTTCATGGTGAAGAAGGGGGTAAGAATTTGATAATGGATAAGCTTAGTGTGGCTTGTAAATTGGTTACTGATTTTCAAAAGGAACACGGGCTGATTGTTAGATTGGCTTTCTGTAATAAGTTATATTCAGATAGAAACCTAGACGATTAATCGGAATATTGTAGCAATTACTATATGAAGGGGTGAAGTATGACTAAGTTGTTTCGATTGGGCGATAAAGAATTATTGGAAGTAAAAAAGGAATGTCTTTAAATTGACACAAAGTGTCATAGATTGTAGGTTTTAAAGTTATTATCGCGTTTCTCAATAGCCAGTCGTGGCTTTTATAACTCATTTTTAGGTTAATTAGGACTATTTAGGGGTTAACTACTATAAATAACGATAACCACCTCACAAATGTCATAAGTGGATTTTTCGGCGGCATAATAAATGCTACCTTTGTAAGTTAGAACAACTGAGATTGTATCAATTAACCTAACTTGCACTTGGAGTGCATCTATAAAATGACCACTGACGAAGATAAACCCAATCACCCAATTCAAGATTTTATCTTGGATGTGATTGTTCCTGGATTCGCTATTATCATGCCACTGCTTGGCTTAGGTGCCGCCCTGTATTTTTGGTACGATATATTAAGGCACTAAGTATCGAGGACATCAAAGCAGATGGTGACAGTTGTAACCACTTTCTCAAATATTTCCTTTTTCTTTTTTGCGATAGTGGATTCCGGCTTTTCCCGTCCTAAGCAGAGATCGGCCTGCATCAACATTTTTTTCTCACCCGCCTTGATCATTACGATCCGCCCAAGCTCCCCATATTTCTTATGCTCGAAAACATAACAAAACCCTCGATGGTCATATCCTCTTGATGCGGTAACATCACGGGGCAAATCATCAGGGCGCAACGGCTTTAATCCGGGACGTATTTGCTGTCCCTCTGCAATCCATTGTAATTCTGCCTGTTGGGATTTTGCTTTTCCAAGTTCCTCAAGCCCTTTTTTTATCTTACTTGGATTTGGTGTGAGTTCTATTGGGGGCCTGTTCCGCTGTTTCCCTTCATTTTCTTCTTGAGTTCCCCTATCCATAACTTCACCCAAAAGATCGGTAATATTTTTGGCATCCTGGAATAACCGCTCCTTTTCTTCGTTCCCAAAATGTCGTCCCAGGCCCTTACTCAGCATGACCTCAAATTCTCCTGTAACAAGAAAATTACCATCCATAATAGTGTTACCCACACTTAGGTGTCTGTACCGCAAGAGTGTTTCGCAACACGCATGGACGAGCGGTTTTATTTTATCGTCTATCTCTTGGTACATATCAGCGGCAATAGCTTCATTCAAAACAAAGTCGATGCCATCTTTTCCGCGCAATTCAAATCGGAATAAAAAAAGAGAAACAGCATTTCCGGCTATATTTTTCAAATACACCTCATCGTTGCGCGACCGCGCAACTCAATAGCTGTATCATAAGCTAATTTCTCCCTCTGTAACTTTGTCCAGTAGGCATATAGTCAATTCTGATAAGCTCATGTTTAATGAGTCAGCTTTTTTTTTCCATTTGTCTTTTTTTAGATGAGTACATCGTACTTGTAAATAAGTGGTTGATGGTTCATTTTTTTTTGCATATTCGTTACCAGTATTAAAGTGACTTTGGTTGTTCATTTTTTATTACCTCTAGTCTGATTTTTGTTGTGCGGTCGCGCAACTTAGTTGGCTTTCGTTGACTACCCGTTCCCTAAAATTACCGTTATTTTTTCTGCCAGGTCATAATATTCTGCATCACTCCATCCCGCAATAAGCCGAATGTGCATTATTTCATGGAACAACCGCTGTCCTTCTGCATCCAGTTTCATAAAGCCGCTAAGTGTTTCATTAAATGGGGTATCCAACCCATAAGAGCTTAGAAAAGCGCGCCCTAAATAATAGCCAGAATAACCACCATCCTTGACACGCTTTAAGAGCAAGTCAAATTCTAAAGGGAGTGGCGTAAACCCTCTTTCTTGTGCTTGTTTTTCCATCCTACGCTCAAGATCGGAAACAGCTTCGGCACTAAGCGTCATTATCCAAGCCCCAGTGAGATTGTTCACCATTACTCATAAAATATTCCTCAAATTAAGGCCAAAAAGGGTTCTTAAGCCATTCGGCAATTATTAACCTTTTGTCGCTATCAAGCTTACCTATAGCACTAACAAAATCGAAGCCGTAACGCTGGTTATTGCCGAACCAAACAGATGCAAAGAACTGTGCCAAATAAACTTCCCCAGAACTCATAACACCCAAGGCTGCTGCAAAATCATTTTCCAACAACGTCTTATTTTCCTTATCCCAAAGATGCTTTAACTTTGGCTCACGTTCAAGCATTTCAAAAAAATTAGCGTAACTCAACCTAACCCCCTTTTTTTATCTACCTATCAGCGCCAACATAACGCACCCTTTTAACATGGTCACGCCCCGCCCAATAGCGATCACCGAACACCAAAACTTTAGCGCGGTCGTCGTTGATTTGCTTTAGAAGGACGCAAGGCATCCTGTAATACTTAATCCGCCCACGCCCGAAGCAATGCTGGCAATAAAGCCAATGTGTAGCGTCCTCACTAGAAAAATCGTGAGCTTGATTCATAGTAGCGTGTTATTTATTGGTATGCCTTGAATCAAATTTGTCAAATAACCAATCAAAAAATCTTCTGTATGCCAATCCATCAGTAGGCCAAAGAAGAAATACATAAACATAGTAAAGTAAAAACGGCGCGAGTATTGTTACGTTTAACCCTCCATTCACGTATTGAGCAAACATAGCAACAAGAGTTAAAACTAATAAAGGCACAAAAATTAATGCGATAAAAAATTTCATATAAATTACCTAATGGATGAGTGAGTATTAAAACATTTTGTAACATAAAAAATTAACCTTATATTCATCAATTCTTAGAGCCAAACCGCCAATAACCATACACGCAACGAGAACCGGAACGCCTAGAATGGTGGGTATCGTGCAAAACACCATCGACGCGATACACCCAATTGCAGGGCTAGGCTGGTTGCTATTTTCTGTCATAGTTCCCCCTAGATATGCCCTGAACGCGGACAAAAGATATTCATAAGCTTGCCCGTCTCATGGTCAACGTGGCGGACAATTCCGGCTACATCATGCGCAAAGTCATTGTTACGTGACCCTAACAGACTTTCTAAGTCAAGTGGATTATAGTTATGCGCTTTTGTTAAGGATAGCTCTATATCGTACCGCAGAAGCGAAGGAAGGAGCGGAGCGGCACGGTCTACACACTTATCAATTAAGTCCATGTTGGTATTTGTTAAGGAATCATAAGGAATCATGATTTACCCCCAAAATAACCAACAACCTCACCAAGACCACTAAGCCATACAGGGTTAAAATCGCCAGTCAGGGTATTGGTCTTTAAGTCGATTTCGTCACAGTCACACGATAAATAATCTCCCGTGTTCCGTGGTATCCAGCCGTAGCCACGTCGGGAAGCGTCCCGATAAATAACGCCTTGAACAAAAGGCAACATTTCTACCACCTCCACCAAGGAAAAGGTTATTTCTTTTTCAGGTAATATATGCTCTAACATAACCGCCCCTCAGCAAGAACAAAATTCAACATCGGCAAATTTAGCCCCGAAATCGGATGCTTGCCGTGGTACTGCACACTCCATCCCAGGCTTCGGACTTCCTGAACTGTCACACACCAAAGCATCACCCATATAGCAATCGACGGCATACGGTTGTGGCATCAAGAAACGATATTTACCAGTTCCGCTATTGTTATAGTAAATTCCAACACCAGGGATATAAGTACGGTCTTTGTAATCTAAAGCCATGATAAGCACTCCGTTAAGGATGTCGGGAAACCGCCCGACACGGTGACAAATAATCAAAGTGAGGTAAGGAGTAAATTAGCTGTATGACGACCAGCGGTCCGGTTTAAATGTTTTTTTGCCTTCTATCAGTTGGTAATCTTTTCTTGATGCAGAGCCGTAATCCATGCGGACACAATAGCCATCAATCACCCTTTTTCTCATTGGGTTGTTTAAAAAGTGTCCCAGAATTGGAGTGCAAACGCCGACCATTGAACCCGTTTCAATACTGTCTTTAGCAATAGAGCGTATTTCAACGCTTGATTTACCAATGAGCGCGGTAACTTGGTAATAGTCAACATTGGTTTGCTCGTAGCCCCATGTGTTGACCAGAACATCATCAACGACTAATAAGCGAGGTGTTAGTTTTTTGCCAGATTCCGCTTGTTTGGTTTGTAAATTAGACATGGTATTAACTCCAAGAAGTTCTAGGGAAACCGCCCTAGTCGCTGTTTTGATTTCTTCAAAACATGGTTCATTGTCCCACGTTTTTAGTGTATTGTCAATACACTATTAATTATTTATCGCCTTATTTGTTGCGCGTCCGCGCAACTTTTTTTCCTCCAGTATGAAAGCCGGATACGGATATTTCCCATATTAAAAACAGCATTCAAATAAATCAACTTGAGCAATATTTACTTTGTCCTTTGTTTTTTCCTTGCAAAACAATTCGGCATAGTCCGCATGACCGCCATAATTAGCTACAACCGCACTATTTACGAAATGTGAGAGATAGCCAGTTTCACTAATCAGCAAACTGTTAAATTCAAAATGATCGTGGGAGTATTCATCAATGCCACCAAATCGGTTGTTCCAGTAACGGTAGTTAATCCTGATAGTGCCATTCAAGGTTATTACATGCTCTGAATATTGTTCTTTGTTAATAGTAGCCATCTTTCACCCCTCTAATATTACTTGCTGCATGTTGCTATCGACATCGTAACGGTCGAAAATATTTTTTAACTCATCAGCAAATAGTTCTCTTTCGTCACTGGCTATTTTTATATTCCCGTTAAACGTAATTACAGTATCATCCCAAAAGATACCTGTTTTTTTTGCTTCGAGATTCAAAACAAGATTTGAGCTTATTTCTATGCTCGTTTCTGGTTCATACCGCAATTGTTTTAAATCGTTAAATGAATGTGAGGGTTTGCTCATCTTACCTAAGTTAAGTTTTTTATTGCTGTAGTAAAGCAGCAGTGCAATATAAACCGTGTTGGCAATAACTAACGATAACGCCCCATAGTAGCTTAAACTTTGTCCAAGGTGCGGGTAATAATAAAGATTCCAGAGACCCCAAAGGGTGAAGTAAGACGATGCAAGGATGCTAAGTCCTGATACTGATTTATCCCTTAACACGGCGCGGATATTGTCTAGCACGAAAAGACTGCCGCCGCATTCAATTAAGCTGTTAATAAAGTCTGGTGTGTACATATTAAAGTTTCCAAGATTGGCTAGGGAAGCCGCCCTAGTCGGTGTTTTGTGGATTTACAAAACAAGGTTGTTTTTCGGGTGATTGCTAGATAAAGTCTATATTTACATTGAATCCGCTTAGCCCTTCACATATTGATTTATATTCCTTTAATGTATCGAAAGTAGAACGGTAAACGCCTGTTTTAGCTTCGTGAATGATTGTTATTTGATGCCTTATGGCTTGGAGTTCTTTACGAAAATCGACGCTAAGTTTTGCTATGGGCCTATATTTTTCGGCAAATGCTATCGGATGTAATGGTTGATTGTCATTTACTTTTATTGTCCCTATGTGGCCGGTGCCGCTTTCGTGGCTTATGATTAGGCTATATCCCTTTTTTTCAAGGTTTAATATCAGTGCTTCTAATTCGTCTCTGTCGGTCATGGCAAGAACACCCAAGGTTTATTTGTTGCAATCAATACAAGAACACTTAACACCGTTTTCGCGTTTTTTTTGCCCGATGTTAAATTGCTTGTCTGCTTCGGCTTTGCTTATTCTGTTTTCACAGTAAAGCCGCATAAATGCTTTTGTATCGTTATGATAGCCAGCGACTTGCAAATAAGTTTTGGTTGATTCTCTTTTAGACATGGTATTAACTCCAAGAAGTTCTAGGGAAACCGCCCTAGTCGCTGTTTTGATTTCTTCAAAACATGGTTCATTGTCCCATGTTTATAGTGTATTGTCAATACACTAATTATGAATATTTTCTTCAAGAAATGATTCTAAGGGTAAGTTTTTTCGTTCTTTATTATTGTAGTTAAATATTCCCTCCAAGCCTTTGGCGTTGATTGATTGCCTATATCTTTTGTTGCCTTGCGTAAACACAATCACAGCCCCAATATCTGTAACCGTCTCAATGAATATGTTTCTTTTGAGTTTGCCGTATTCTTCTTTAAAAGAGCCGAACTTTAGACCTTTAGTTATACCCAATCGGCGCATAATTGCGCTTTGGTCTGCGTGGTATTTTTTAGCTTCAATATATTCTCGCGCATGATATACATCCGTTCCAATCTTCCCAAATTCAACATAATGTTCTTTTGTCGCTTTCGTGCATGGATGATTATCAGGAACGCCCAATAATGCCATGACCTCTTTAACTAATGGCGTTTGGTAGACGAAATTATCTTGGTCATTTTGGCTTAACTTGTCCATTGCTTGCCTTGTCGATTCAATAACTATTGATTGCCTTTGGTTTGGCTCATAGTGATACATTGGAACGAATAACGGATAATCAATTATATTTTCGTATGGTTCGTATTTCATTACTTTTTACCGTGGATTGCATACATTTAAAAAGGGCGGGGCATTGCACCCCGCCGAAGCGCAAAAGGTTAGGCTGCTAATTTAGCCATTTCCTCGGATAACACCCAAAGGGCGCGGTTTAATTTAATATTGCTGTCCATGCCGTTTACTGCCCTTGTAGTTACTAATTTATGCTCCTTATTGCGACCGCGAAGCCCGCCTTTAAGCAGGTTTTCTTGAGTGCGGTTGAATACTGTCCATACGTCATTTTCCTTGTCTGCCGTCCTTCTATGGCTTAATACGGCATCCTCTGTTATTGGTGTATTATCAATTGAATCGAAGCGAAGGGTTAAAGCTGCCTTAGCAAATGCCCTTTGTTGATCTTGGGTTAAGCTGATGCTTTTCATCATTTCCATGCTTTCATCAACTTTGCTAAAAGTGTCTAACACTTCAAATGCGCCTTCAATCACTTTGTCCCTAACATCCCCAGAATGGCGTACCCGATAATCGGCTATTTCCTCGCCACAAATTAATCCGTTATGGCATACAAACCGATAAACACCCGCCAATAGTTGATAGCTACTAGCCCCATTATGGGAATTAACAAGGATGATTTCATTGGCTGAATCCGCGCTGATTTGGGACGCATGGCGAAACCGTAACATGTGCTTAGTAAAGGGGGCATTGTTGGCATCCCGTGTTCTTGATTGAGCGGCAAAGAATGGCTGGAATCCTTGCTCGCGTAGACCTTGCAAAATAAATGATGTGGGAATGTATGTATATCTATCTGAACGGCTGGCGTGTTGTTCAGTTGCATATACTGAGGGAGCGACAAACATTATTTGTTCATCGCTTAAAGGGTTATGGCTACGGATTACATTTGAATTGCTACCGAAACGTGTGGTTAATGTTGACATGGTATTAACTCCAAGAAGTTCTAGGGAAACCGCCCTAGTCGCTGTTTTGATTTCTTCAAAACATGGTTCATTGTCCCACGTTTTTAGTGTATTG
>NZ_JBEBKJ010000064.1:0-21644 GCF_040079455.1 Methyloglobulus sp.
TCGCATTCAAAGTTAGGCTATCAATCCCCGTTGCAGTTTGAGCGGGATTTTTATAAGAAGGCTGTCTAAAAAAGTGTCCGGTTTATATTGACCATTACACAATACCCTGATTGTGGTTGCCGCATGATGATGTGTCATGTGGCTGCATCCTACGCTGGTAGGCAATTTACTGTCATTGAACAACTATCGAATGCTGAGTTTATCATAATCTCAACCCTAACAATTTATCCCATAACCGACAAAGGATTCATCAATGCCAGAGACTAATGAGCAACTTTACCAATCTACCCAGCAAGGGCCTATTTCTGTAAAAAACAGTGACCGAGGGGCATTCTGGTCGTCCGACACCCATACCGTAATCTGCGTATGCGATGGGGTTTCTTCTAGCAGGTATAGTGATAAAGCAGCAGGGCTCGCAGTTGTGACCGTTATTGATGCCTGTTCCCAGGAAAATGATTGGAGCAGCCCCGCGCTGTTAGCGGATAAGTGGGCGCAATCCGCACAAGATGCAGTCAAGCAGACCTACAATTCGGACGGGCTATGTACATTAGTTTTGGCGATTATTTCTGGAAATTCTGTATGGGGCATTTATGCTGGGGATTCGCTTTGCCTGACGTTAGATTTATCGGGAGAAATAACACTGTTAACTGAGCCACACCGGAAAAGTGTGGTACGAATGATGAATGGCAAGACGGTAATGCAGGATGGCATGCCTATCTTCGATAAAGGCTTGACCCAGGCACTGGGGCAGCCAGGGCTATTACACACTGACCATTTTACTGTAACCCTAAAACCCTTTATGGTTGTAGCGTGTTTTACAGATGGGGTGGATGAAACCCAATTGGCTCAATTTTTAAGGCGGGGAGCAGTTAACCAGGAAACTGTTGCGGAGTTTGTTAAAGAGGCCGCTGTCTTTACGAATGACGATGCGACATTGGTTTTGTACCAGTCCCCGCCCGATGCAGCTTCGCTTAAGCTGGCAGACGATATGGCAAATTACGCATTGCTTGATGCCGAATCCAGGGCAAGCTTACTTGAACAATTCAATTTGCCTTTATCTGAGCAATTAGCCGGATGCCTGTTCGCAGCCTTCAAAGCAGAAGATGACGATAGCCGTGCATTACGGTTAGCCCGATTGTTGCTAAATTTTAATGAGTTAACACGTGAAATGGCCATCAAAATGTTGGATTCAGCAGTCTCTCGCCGTCAGGCTGAGACCAGCGAGGCCATAAAAAAGGTGCTGGTATTTTGGAAGAATTAATTAGAATTACAGTTTGTTGATAAGTAGCTTTATCTCTTAATTTTAGGCCAACCGTATTGATCTTAGCGTATATTTACGGACGAATAGGCACAGCACCCTAAATGCCACGTATCCGTAACTGGAAAGACTTGAAATGGTTTCGCCCGACGGCTAAAAAGGGTAATCTTTCATACGAAAGAATTCTAATAATGTACTGTCACACCTGCTATCAGAGTAATAAGGGCCTCTCACTATTGAGACAAACTCGCGGTTGTGTTTATCTGATTGGGACGGAGGATAGCGTCCCAATGTAAGCACACGAAGAATAATCCATCCAGGCCAATAAAAAACACCAACAAATAATACTTCGACGACAGGCTCTGCGATGATGCGAACAACAACTTCAAAGATTGCATCGAGTGCCATGGATTCAAATTTCCAACGGCACTAACGATTCAGCGGTACGTCTCTACGTGTTTGCCCAGTATACAATTGCCGTGGCCGTCCGATTTTTTGGTCGGGATCTGAAATCATTTCATCCCAATGAGCTACCCATCCGATAGTTCGCCCCATCGCAAAAATGGCGGTGAACATTTTGCTGGGGATACCTAAGGCGTGTAGGACAATTCCGGAGTAATAATCGACGTTGGGATAAAGTTTCTTGGCGATAAAGTAGTCGTCTTCCAGCGCAATCCGCTCCAATTCCAACGCCAGTTTGAACATTTTGTCATCGTGTAAGCCCAGTTCGGTAAGGACTTCATGGCAAGTTTCACGCATTAATTTGGCGCGGGGATCATGGTTTTTGTAGACTCGATGACCAAAGCCCATCAAGCGGAACGGGTCATTTTTATCTTTTGCTTTTTCGATATATTGCCCAATCCGCGACACATTATCAATTTCAATCAACATATTCAGCACGGCCTCATTTGCACCGCCATGCGCCGCGCCCCATAAACAGGCGATTCCGGCGGTAATACAGGCAAACGGGTTAGCGCCGCTGGAACCTGCCAGGCGTACGGTAGAGGTCGATGCGTTCTGCTCGTGGTCGGCATGTAGAATCAATATCCTGTCCAACGCCCTTACCAGCACTGGATTCGGTACGAACTCTTCACAAGGTGTTGCCGACATCATTCGCATGAAGTTTTCGACATAATTCAACTTGTTTTGCGGATACATGAAAGGCGATCCGGTGCTGTATTTATGACACATAGCGACAATGGTCGGCACTTTGGCAATAAGGCGAATGGCACAAATGTTACGGTCTACCTTGGAGCGGATGTCCATCGCATCGTGATAAAACGCCGATAGCGCACCGACCACGCCAACCATGATTGCCATCGGATGGGCGTCACGGCGAAAGCCCCTAAAGAAAAGATTTACCTGGTCATGCACCATGGTGTGCATGGTAACTTGATGTTCAAACTCAGGTAATTCGGTATTGTTGGGCAGTTCGCCATGCAACAACAGGTAGCAGACTTCGAGGAAGGTGCAGCGTTCCGCAAGCTGCTCTATAGGATAGCCCCGATATAGCAGTACACCAGCTTCACCGTCGATAAAAGTGATAGCCGAGCGGCAACTAGCAGTGGACGTGAAGCCTGGATCAAAAGTGAACATGCCTGTTTGTTTGTACAGGGTTTGCACATCCAATACATCAGGCCCTGTGCTGCCGGATAATACGGGCAATTCACATACGGGCTTATTGTCGTCAGTCAATGTAAGGCTGTGGGGATCGGTCATGGATGCGCTCTCAGTCTTGAATAAGTTTTTAGATTACCATAATGCTCGGAAAAAGCTAAACACGAATCACATCGGCGATAGCTTTTTGTGCCAGTTCGGTGACTTTTGCCCAGTTTTTTTCGTCAACGACAGCCTGTGGTGCAAGCCAGGAACCACCAACGCAAGCCACATTAGGTAATTGTAGATATTCATTATAATTTCCAGGAGAAATGCCGCCAGTAGGGCAAAAAGTGGCTTGCGGGAATGGCCCTGCAATGGCTTTTAGCATGGGGATTCCACCTGCTGCTTCGGCTGGAAAGAACTTGAAGTGATCGAGACCATACTCCATACCTAGCATCAGTTCCGATAAGGTGGCAATGCCTGGTATTAGTGAAATTTTGCCTTTGTTTGCGGCACTTAACAGGGTATGGGTAATGCCTGGGCTGATCGCAAATACTGCGCCTGCCTCTTCTGCTGCCAGTAATTGCTGAGGATTGGAAATAGTGCCAACACCCACTATGGCATCTTTGACCTGTTCGCTTATTAGCTTAATGGCCTCCAACGCTATCGGCGTACGCAGTGTGATTTCCAATACTTTAATGCCTCCTGCAACCAGTGCCCTTGCTAAAGGCACAGCATCGTCGAGGTTTTGGATAACCATGACTGGCATGACAGGGCAGGCGGTTAAAACGTCTTTTGGTTGGATTTTCCAGTTGTTTTTGTTCATGAATTAAAAGTTAAAGTTTTTGTAGGTCGGGTTAGTGTAGCGTAACCCGACAAACAGGTTAGGAAATATTGGGTTGCTACCGAGGCTGTGAAAGTTTTGTAAAAAATCACTGAAAACTGTATTTGTGTTTTCATATGACTTTGGCTTTAACAATTTAGTTGGGGTGCAAACCTAGGTTTGCACCCTAATATTTAATTCTTTCAAAGTCTCTAACCTAACCCAACCTGCATTTAATTAATCGACTGCAAACAGGTTAGATGCCCCCGTTTCAGCAGACGAAGCCCCCAGCCTAAAACCACCAAACATCTCTCGTCCCATGCCGTAATGGTGGTTTTTGGCGGAATTAGGCCACGGCACACGGGCGTTGAATTCGGCTTCGTCAACTAGCGCATTACAATCACCCGTCTGCAAATTTAAGGCAATGGTGTCACCATTACGCACCTTAGCCAAGGGGCCGCCGACTTCGCACTCAGGGCAGAGATGGATGACTGACGGCACTTTCCCTGATGCGCCGGACATCCGGCCATCAGTGACCAGCGCCACCTTAAAACCCCTGTCCTGCAAAACGCCAAGTGGTGGAGTCAGCTTATGAAGTTCTGGCATCCCGTTGGAGCGCGGGCCCTGAAAGCGGAGTACCGCGATAAAATCTTTCTCCAGTTCACCGCGCTTAAAGGCCGCCAGAAAATCTTCCTGGTCGTCGAATACTACAGCGGGCGCTTCCACAATCTGGTGGTCTTCGCTTACCGCAGATAGTTTGGATATACCACGCCCCAAGTTTCCGTGCATTACATGTAGGCCGCCACCCGTTGCAAAGGCTTCGGCAACGGTGGTGAGTACTGCCTTATCCAACGATGCCGTAGGGACAGGTTGCCAGACCAGCTTATCTTCAATCAATTTAGGTTCTTGTGTGTAATTGTTCATGCCGCATTTATCGGCAACGGTCAGAATATCCTCATGTAACAAGCCGTTCTTCAACAATTCAGCAATCAACACGCCCATACCGCCTGCTGCGTGGAAGTGGTTAACGTCTGCAGGACCGTTGGGGTAGATTTTTGCAATCAAAGGCACTGCCCTGGATAAGCGGTCGAAATCATCCCAATTGAGGACGATACCGGATGCACGGGCAATTGCGATTAAGTGCATGGTGTGGTTGGTTGAGCCGCCCGTCGCCAATAAGCCGATGACGGCATTGATGATGGCCTTTTCGGAGACCATGTGTGCAATGGGGCGGTAATCATTGCCTAAAGCGGTAAATTTCAACACTTGTTTTGCTGCCGCTTTGGTCAGTTCATCACGTAATGGCGTGTAAGGATTGACGAAAGAACTGCCGGGCAAATGCAAGCCCATGATTTCCATTATCATCTGGTTGCTGTTGGCCGTGCCGTAAAAGGTGCAGGTGCCGGGGCTATGGTAAGATGCTGATTCCGCTGCCAGCAATTCTTCCCTGCCAATTTTGCCAATGGCGTAGGCTTGCCTTGCACGGGCTTTTTCTTTGTTGGTGATGCCGCTGGGCATCGGACCTGCTGGTACGAATACGGCGGGTAAATGACCAAAGCTGAGTGCGCCGATCAGCAGACCCGGTACGATCTTGTCGCACACACCCAAATATAATGCCCCATCAAACATGTTATGGCTCATGCCGATGGCCGTGGTCATGGCGATCAAGTCGCGGCTGAACAGGGACAATTCCATACCTGGCTGGCCTTGGGTAATCCCGTCGCACATAGCAGGTACACCACCCGCAACCTGGGCAACACCACCTGCTTCCTTGATCGCGGCCTTGATTAAATCAGGCGCATCTTTGTAAGGTTGGTGTGCCGACAACATGTCGTTGTAGGAGGTGATAATGGCGATATTGGCTTTTTGACTGCCCCTTAAGTCGGCTTTTTCACCGGGGCTACAGGCCGCAAAGCCGTGCGCCAAATTGCCACAGCCCATGCCTGAGCGTATCGGGCCGTTTTTGGCGATGCCATCTATATACTTAAGGTAAGCGGAGCGGGTTTTATCGCTGCGCTCAATGACTTCTTGGGTGACTTTTTCTATGACGGGGTGCATGGCTTCTTTCTCTATTTTGATAATCAATATCTACGGCACGTGTTAGGCAAAATACTTACTCATAATGCGTCCACAATCTTAGCACTTTCACGATTTTTTCATCTTCTAAAACTTGGTACACTAATCTATATTGAATGTTAATTCGGCGAGAATACGCGCCAACTAAATCGCCTATTAGCTTTTCATAAGGCGGTGGATTTTGAAATGGATTTTCTGCGATGATTTCTAACAACTGTAAAGACTTATCTTTAAGCCCAACCGCGTTTAAATTTGTGGCATCTTTTTGCGCTGCTTTGGTGTAAAGCAGTTGGTATTGCGGCATTGCCTTACCAATCTAACTGGTTTGAAAGCCCGCTTGCAGGTGTATTTAAGCCTTCACGAATCGATTCACGCATATTTGGAATTGACACCAAAAACAAAGTTTCTTGAATGGCAGACCAATCTTCTTGCGAAATTAACACCGCGTTACCGCGCTTGCCAGTAATTACCAAGGGCTGATGCGAACTACTCGCCTCGTCTATTAAGCGATAAAGATTAGTGCGGGCGGCGCTGGCAGATAATGTTTGCATGATTTTTACCTAAATTTAAGTAATCAATACTGCGTAATGGTACGTTATATCGTACGTTAAATCAAGTTTATTTTGTGCGGAATATTATCTATTAGTTTTGGGTGGGCAGGTTTTTTGCCCACTGTTTTCAGCAGCCATGGTGTCCCGTGCAACCATCGCAGTTAACGGGCAGCCATTACTACTTGGCTAAGTAGAGTGGTGTCATGTTCAAAAAAATTACGCAAAGTAACGTTTCGCTACAAAATACAAAGTGCAGAACAGTCAGTCAAGTCAAGCTTTTAGCCATTGTAAGCTGGGCTTGTCATCGCCATCCCGCATATGCATGGTTTTGGATCGATTTTGGCTGATTACTGTTCACTAAATTCATCATATACAGGAATTTCAAGATATTCTCCTCCCCATCCAAGCCATAGCGACAAACGCTTTAATGTGTTCTCTTGCTGTTTTTTAGTTAGGCTGCATTCCCAGATGATTGCTGCACGCCATCCCAGTATTTTCAGTTGGTACAATACTTTTTGGTCACGCACCACATTGCGGGTAAATTTTTTTTGCCAAAATTCGCTGCGGGTTTTTGGGATATGTGCAGCCTTACAGTTCTGGTGTTGATGCCAGAAACAACCATTGATAAAGATTACCGCCTTGTATTTACGTAAAACCAAGTCGGGAGTCCCAGGCAATTGCTTAATCTGCAACCGGAATCGGAAACCTTGCCGATGCAGTGCAGAGCGCACCTGTTTTTCAGGGCGTGTCCCATGGCTTCGGACAGCCGACATAATCCGGGAGCGGGTTTCCTTGTCGATATGGTCAGTCAATGCCTTACCTCTTAATTGGTTTCACCGAATGCGGAAACAGAATTTTTCAGTTGATGTGTATAATAAAGTTAATGATGTTTTTCGTCTTTCAATTATGTATTCTGTAGTACAAATTACTTATATCATATTGATTTTTAAATATAAACTTAATGCTGGAATAACAACGTCAAGCCCACACCTGTCTTAATAGTTTAAAAAATGACTGACGAAACAAATATAAAAGTCTGTGGATACAAAAGCCCGGTGGGGCTTTCTTGCCAAAGAAAAACCGACGATGGTGATTATTGTGTATTTCACCACGGATGTAATCGAAAGCTGGATGAAGAGCTGCTACCAAAACCTCAATTCCAATCTGCCTTTGATTTGTTGCTGGATCAAAAAGACGGAAACTGGGATGGTTTTGTTTTTCCTACAGAAATTAAGTTGCCAAATACAATTGAATTTCCAGTCTATTTACGCAGATCTCACTTTACCAATTTCGATTTAAATAACACGACTTTCAAAGAAACAGTAGACTTTTCCGACGCTATTTTTTTAGGTAAAGCCATATTGCATAATGTTACTTTTAAGAGCCAAGCAATATTTTATCGTTGTCTTTTTGAAGATTGTTTTGAACTCCAAATATAGCCATAGCAGAAATGGAAGCATTACGAAACCAACTGCCGTTTGTTAAACGCCACTTCTTTAGTGTCGCTGCTTTATATCGTTTTGTAAGTTATTATGGAACTAGTGTCGGCACGGCACTGCGGATTATGTTTTGGCTGTTTTTACTACATCTTGTGCTAACTTTAAGCATTCAGCCCCCAGAAACAGATGCTCAATGGGTGTGTTATATTCTAAATGTTCCTCTTAGAACGGTTAAAATATTGTCTCTCCAAAGTGTTGACTATGGAAATCAGGATACCGTCCCAATTGAACAGCGATGGATTGATGCAATTTTCAGAATCCTCTCCCCCATACAAGTTACTATGTTGGCCTTGGCCTTTAGGTCACGAATTAAAAGGAACTGATGATGATCTCTGAAAGAACAATTCAAATTAAGACTACGACAATTAAAGCCACCCCGCCTTCTTAAACCTGCGATACAAAATCCCGCACACCAAAGCAATTGCAGACAGTGCCGCTGGATAGCCGTATTTCATACGTAATTCTGGCATGGTGTCAAAGTTCATGCCCCAGACTCCGACGAACGCCGTTGCAACGGCGAAGATACCCGCCCAGGCGGCGAGACGTTTGGTGACTTCGCTTTCTTCTATAGTCACCATCGACAGGTTGACCTGAATCGCCGTGCCTATGGTGTCGCGTATGGTGTCTATCGACGCATTGATATGGGTAAGATGATCGAAGACATCGCGAAAATATTCCTGAGAATTTGTACAGACCAATGGCACCCGTCCTCTATACAATTTGCCAGTATTTTCCATCAAGGGGGCGACCGCGTGTTTAAGTACCATGACCTTACGCTTAAGTTCGTACAAGCGTTCAATATTGGAAAGCGCCGAGCCTTTTACGAAAATTTTCTCTTCAATATCTTCAAGTTCGGTTTCAAATTCATCCAAGACGGGGAAATAACGGTCAACGACGGCATCCATCAGCGCATAGAACACGAAGCCTGCACCTTGGGTTAATAAATGTGGTTCACGCTCACAACGCGCACGTACTCCGAGAAAACCATCATAGCTGCGATTACGCACCGAGAGAACAAAGTTTAAGCCGACGAAAACAGCGACTTCGCCGACAGTGAGTTCGTCGTCAGCCAATTTCACCAATTGCATTACGGCGAATACCGAATCGCCGTATTCGTCTATCTTCGGACGCTGATGGCTATGCCAGGCATCTTCAACGGCAAGCGGATGTAAATCGAACTCTTCGCGCATTTTTTCCAACTCTGCCAACTCGGCATCCTGTAAGGCAACCCAGACGAAACAACCGGGAATTTCCAGGTAATCGCTGATTTCCTCAATGTTGATGTCCTTGAGTTTTTTGCCTTCTTGGTAGGCAACGCAGTTAATGAGCATAAAACTTCCTTTTGATAAAACTTTTGACGTCAAATAGCCAGAATGATTATGATCACCCGCGCTAAAAATCCAATAGCTTAGAACAACTCCAACGAATATGGATAGTAATACCAATCCCAATAAGTTCACATGTTATCCCTTCGCCAGTGGGAGAAGGTTAGGATGAGGGGATTCAAATAACAACTTATTGGGATTGGTATAATATGATGCCTGGATTTACCCTATCCTAACAATGTTAAATATTCCTCTTCACTAATTACAAGAACGCCATTTTCCCTAGCGGCTGCAATTTTTGTGGCACCTACATCTGCGCCTGTCACCAATAAATCGGTTTTCCCTGTAACTGCACTGCCTACTTTTGCACCTAAGCGCTTCGCTTCTTTAATCATATCGTCGCGTTTGCCGTGTATCATTGTGCCGGTGAAAACGAGGGTTTTTCCAGCAATTTGGCTGGTTTTTTCCTGTTGTTCGGTAATCAAGGACGTTTGGATTAGGTTAAATCCTAACTGATAAATTTTCATAAAATCGCCTTTAATTAGTGCCAAACATTCGACTACTGCGGTAGCAGTTTTTTCGGCAAACCCTTCGATGAGGATGATGTCATCTATTTTTAGTGAAAAAATATCCAGTAATCTATGGTGCTGTAATAAGCGTTCGCAATTACCCAAGCCCATTCGATAAATGCCGAACGCGCCTAGGAAACGCCAGTCTTCTATGGCTTCAGTTCGGCTGCGTCGGAGTTGGTCGAGCAGATTTTGGGCAACTTGGTTTTTGCCGTCTTTGCTGCGGAATCCCATAGTTATCAATTGTTCTAATGTAAGTTGATAGACCTCATAGACTGAATTTACGCCATTGGCATGGAGCTTTTCGATGGTTTTTCCACCGAAACCGTCATTATTGGCAAGCGTCCTGAAAAAATGTTCGATGGTGTTTTCTATCTGAGCGGGGCATTGGCTGGTGTTCAAGCAGTAGAGATAATCGCCATCCCACACTAGGTTGCTTCCGCAACTGGGGCAATGGTCGGGTATCTGCGGTGGCTGAGGTGTTATCACCCGTTCGATTTTAGGGATCACCATACCGCTGCGGGTTAATTCGATCAGTGTCCCTTCACCGATGCCTTGTTCCTTCACCATGCCGTAATGGTGCGCTGTGGCTCTTGAGATCATCGCGCCGCTTAACCTTGTAAGTTCTAGTTCGGCGACAGGGTTCACGCGACCTGAACGTGAAGTTTGTGGGGTGACTTTTAACACAATGACCTGTGCGGTCTCCGCATTGCTCTTATAAGCGATTTGCCAGCGGTGATGGTGGCGGGTTGCGCCTAAGTGATGCTTGATGCGGTCATCTGTGACTTCAAAGACCACGCCATCGACATCGTAATCCACCAATGTGTGTACTTTGGCGATGATAGCTTCAAAATCCGTTGCTAATTCTGCGCTCGAACCTTGCCAGTCAGGTAGTTCGGAAAAAGGGTAAAATAGGGCGGCATGGTTTTGTATGGCTTCTAAAGCATGGGGTTCGAGTTCTTTTTCTTTGATGACGCTGGCCTGGAAGTTACGGGCATTTTCAAAGGTGTCTGCCAGATGGGCATTAAAATACGTTTGGTTGACGACTATCTCACCAGCACCTAGTCCACGCTTGCCGCTGCCGCCAACGATCATTCCGCGCTCGAACACGCGGGTAATGTCCGTGCCTTTGCGGCCATCACCACGTGTGTAAAGCATTTTTCCATCGTCGTATGCTGCAAAGCCATCCAGCTTGGGTGTTGCTCGGAATAACAAGGTTACTGGGTCAATCTCCAATTCCAATGCTGCTTTTTCGATATTATTTAGCCATTTTTGAATATTTTCTTTGCTATAGGCTTTTTCGGTGGACAGCATCCGTTGCGGTAATGTGACCGTTTTACCAGCAAATGACTTTTCCGCTTCTACAGTGTGTAAGTAAGGATGATCGGGATGCCGTTTTTCCAATTCAGCCAGAAAAACAGAATCATAAGCATTATCGGAAATTAGCGGCTCGCCGCTGCGGTACAAGTTGTTGCAGATTTGCAGGAATGCCAGCAATTCTTCATCAGCCAAATCGCTGGCTTGCGTTTGTTTGGCTATCGTTTCTAGTCTTTCTGGTTGTGCACTGGGTGATGACTGCAGTGATTTACTGAGAATTTCCAGTTGTGTAGCACTAAGCATCGGCTCGTTACAAGCTTAACAATATTGCTTGGATAGTCGCTTCTGTGAGTGGTTGCCGTTGGTGATCCCAGATAACGCCATCGAGTTCTCTTGCCACGGTTTTAATGGTGTCTACAAAGTCTTCAAACACGGTTTGGGCGTCTTCCAAATCTCTGTGCTGTAGGTAAAACACGATACCTGGGCAATTAAATGCCATCAAGTCTTCGGCTTCTGGAAAAGTGCCTGGTTCGACCATACAAGCGACACCATAATCTACATCGCCATGTCTGTTGATGCGTTCGTACACCTTCAAATCACCGTATTCAAGTCCTACCATTTGAAAAGCAAGCACTAAATCAACACCGTTAAAACCTTCGTCGGCATCGGCTACGACTCCAAATTGGATGATGTCAGGGATAGTAAGGCGCGAATCGGGATCTTCATCGTCGAAGTCTTTGTTGAAGCCGCCAACAAAGCCATCGTCCCAATCCTCTTCTTCCTGATCGAACGAGTGCTTCGCCGATCCCATTGGAATGATGTCAAATTCATCGCGTTCATGGTGAATTTTTAATGATGGATCAATCGCAGCAGGTGAAGAGCCGATGGCTTGCTCATTTTCAAACTCATCTGGATCTTGTTCCGAACTTCGACCTTTGATATAGCTCCACAAAATCATGCCGATAATGATCAGCAAGCCTGTGGCTATGATGACGATTCTTAAGAGTTCTTTATCCATTAGTGTTCCGCCAGACTGACTGCTTCATCAATATCAACCGCCACCATTCGAGAGACACCGGGTTCTTTCATGGTAACACCTGCGAGCTGCTTCGCAATTTCCATAGTGACTTTGTTATGGGAAATATACAAGAATTGTACAGATTGTGACATATCTTCCACCATTTGCGAAAATCGGACAACATTTGCGTCATCAAGCGGCGCATCGACTTCATCAAGCAAACAAAAAGGTGCTGGATTCAGCTCAAAAATTGAGAATACTAATGCAACAGCCGTTAGCGCTTTTTCCCCACCGGATAGCAAGTGGATTGAGCTATTGCGCTTACCTGGCGGCCTGGCAATGATGTTTACGCCTGATTCTAGCAGGTCGTCCTCAGTCAATTGCAGATAAGCCTGTCCGCCACCGAATAATCTGGGGAACTTATCCTGCAAGCCTGCGTTAATTTTATCGAAAGTTTCTTGAAAACGCTGCTTACTTTCTTTATCAATTTTGCTGATGGCTTGATCTAGAGTGTCCAAGGCTTCGGTTAGGTCGGCATGTTGTTCGTTAAGGAAATTCATCCGCTCAGATTGGGACTTAAACTCTTCAATCGCCGTAAGATTTATTGTACCTAAGCGTTCTATTTGTTCAGTTAATTCATCGACTTTGCGTTTCCAAATGGGTTCTTCGGCGTGTTCGGGCAAGGTTGTTATGACTTGTTCGGCATCAGCATCTAGCTCTTTAAGCTGTTCGTTCACGGTTTGCTGGCGAACTATGCTTTCCTGTAATTCCATACGTAGGGCATACAAAACTTCTTTTTGTTTTTCCAAATCCCTTTCTACACGGATTTGCTGTTCTGATAATTGTGTTATTTGAGTTTCAATTTCTTCCAATAACTGGCGTTGCGTTTTTAGTTGCGCTTCTAAAGCCTGTTTGTTGATGGCAAGTTGTTCAAGCTGCCTTTTTTCACCGTCAATAGGTGCTAGGGTTTGTTGTAGCTTGTCTTTAAGTTCAGCTATTCGTGTTAAGGCTTGTTGTTGCTGTAGTTGTAAGCGTTCAATTTGCTTGCCAGTTAAAGTTTCTGATGAACGTAAGGACTCAATTTTTGCTTTGATGCTGTAAACCTGCTGTCTTGAATCGTTAGCGGATTGCTCGGCATTGTGTAAATGGCTTTGCAAATCCTGGTTCATACTTTCCAGGCTTTGTTTGTTATCTTCTTGGTTTACGATTATGGTTTCGGCTTCGCTTAATAATGACTTAGCCGCCGCCAATTTTTCAGCATTTTCTGATAATTCTTCACTGATGTGGTTTTGTTCGTTGTTGATGTGTTCTAAGCGACGTTGTTGTTGCTCAAGACGCGCTGATATGGCGCTGTTTTCGGCCTGTTTTTGGGAAAGTTCTGTGCCTAAAAAATTATGTTGTTGTTGAATGGATTCGCGGTTGGTTTCCATTTCTTTCAGCCGATACTCAGCAGTTTGCAAACGGTCTTCAATTGTCTCTATCGCAATATGCAGTTCGTCTTGTCGCTGTTTTAGGATGCGTAACTCCTTTTCTCGCTGTAATACGCCGGATTTACTGTCTTTGTTATTCTTGACGCTGACCCACCCTGGGCCAAACCAACTGCCATCTTGCGTGATGGCCGATTCATGAGCTTTAAGCTGTAATGACAAGCTTCTGGCTGTTTCAAGACTATCAGCACAATAAATGCTAGAAAGCAGGGGACTTAAGTTCCAGGGAGCATTCACCATATCAATCAAACGAATTTCTGATCCAATCGACTCAGCGGAAACTTTGTTATCGGTTTCAAATAAGGTTAGCGAACTATCATGCAGTTGGTGCAACTCGGATATAAGCGGATCAGCGCTATTAGTACATATTGCTTCAAGATTGCTCCCTAAAACCGTTTCAACCGCATTTTCCCAGCCTGGGCTAACTTCTAAATGTTCCGCTAAACGCTGGTTATTGGTCAACCCCATTTGGTCTAACCAAACGCCTAGCTTTTTGTTGTCCTTGCCCATTGCATGTTGTTGCAACAATTCCAATGAGGTGATTTTTCCTTTAACGTGTTGAATTTCGGAGCGATGCGTATGCAATTCATTTTGAGATTGCTTGATCTGGTCACGTAAGTCTTGGATTTGTTGACGATGTTGTTCTAGTTGTTCATGAAACCCGCTGCGTTGGTTTTCCAAGATGTCTATGGCTGAAATCAACACTTCAATCGCACTTTGAAATTCGTTGGCGGAAAGCTCGTTGCGTTCACCGTGCAATTTTTCCATGCGTGCTTGCAATTGCTGATTCTGGCTATCTATTTGGCTGATTTTTAGGCGTTGAATTTCACCTTGTTCGCGGTACTTAGCACTTTCGGTACGGTAAGTTTCCCATTGTTCCTGCCAGGTATTTTTTTTCTGCTGATAGCTTCGATAAGCTTGTGTTGTTTCTTCTTCGTTGCTTTCGGCGGTTTCTAACGTGGCTTCCGTTTCTAATATAGCTTGCTTGATGGTTTCTAACGACAATAAATCAGTCTCTATTTCATCACGGGATGTATCCGCCTGCTCTTGAGAGCGTTTAATTTCCAGTAAGGCTTCTTCGTGGCTGGTTTCAGTATATTTGATGGTTTGCTCTAGGCTGCTGACTTCCGCAACTGCCGTGTAGTAATCGGCCTGAGATTTGTCCAAAGCCTGCTGCTGGAGTTTGTAATCGCCACGTTTGGTGTCAATTGTTGTGTTTAGATCGCGCAGTTGTTCAAACAAACGGTTATGTTCCAGTGCCACCTCTTGCAGTTTGGTTTCCATGTCTTTGGCTGCTTGGTGGTAAAGATTCCAGCGCATTGCCAGCAATTCTAGCTTGAATTGACGCTCATCCTTTTTCAGTTCGGTATATTTTTCGGCTTTTTCCGCTTGCTTTTGTAGATGCTTGATTTGCTTATCGACTTCATCGCGTAAGTCATCCAGGCGTTCCAGGTTTTCCCGTGTGTGCTTCATGCGGGTTTCGGTTTCGCTACGGCGTTCTTTGTATTTGGATATGCCCGCCGCTTCTTCAATATGCACGCGCAATTCTTCCGGCTTGGCTTCCACCATTCTGGAGATGGTGCCTTGTTCGATGATGGCATAGCTCCTAGAACCTAAACCCGTGCCTAAAAATATATCGGTAATATCTTTGCGGCGACATCTTGCACCATTGAGCATGTACAAGGATTGCCCGTCGCGGCTAACCTGACGTTTGATGGCGATTTGATTGTACTGGGCATATTCGCCGCCAATCTTGCCTTCGCTGTTATCAAACACCAACTCGACAGACGCAGTGCTGACGGGCTTTCGCGTAGAAGAGCCATTGAAGATAACATCCGCCATACTGCCACCACGCAAATGTTTGGCAGAGCTTTCGCCCATCACCCAACGAATCGCGTCGATGATGTTGGATTTGCCGCAACCATTGGGGCCAACGATAGCCGTCAAATTACCACGAATAGGGATAACGGTAGGGTCAACAAAGGACTTAAAGCCTGAAAGTTTGATTTTTTCCAGTTTCATTACTGGTAGAATAGTGCCTTAATTGAATGAGATTGACCGACCATTATTAACGATTATGACTACAAAACCAAGCAAAGACCTGGAAACTTTCTCCAACCCGCAGCCAGGACGGGATTTTACGATACGTATTACCATTCCTGAGTTTACCTGTCTGTGTCCAAAGACCGGGCAGCCAGATTTTGCAAATATAATCATCGAATATGTTCCGGCTGACTTATGTGTGGAGTTAAAAGGGCTGAAATTGTATATGTGGTCATTTCGGGAGCGTGGCGCATTTCACGAAGCTATCACTAATGAAATGTTAGACGATATTGTCAAGGCTATCACCCCTAACTTCATGCGAATTCGCGCCGAGTTTAACGTACGCGGCGGTATTTACACCACCGTGATCGCCGAGCATAAGAATCCTGATTGGAAAGCACCGGATCTAGTTAATCTGCCGTAATAATTCAGCACCAAGTGCTAAAAACCCTCTCCAAAGGGAGAGGGTTGGGTGAGGGGAAAATAAATAAGGAAAAATACCTTAATAAGTCTCCCCCTCATCCTAACCTTCACCCTCAAGGGAGAAGTGACTTAACATATTGCCCTTAAACCTTGTCTACCCTTGTTATCCATGAACTTTAAAGACGCACTAACTACCTTACCGCAATACGTTTATCCTCAGCATACCTTATCCAAGCTGTTGAGCTACATCACGCATTCGGAAAACAAAGCCATTAAGAACCTGTTTATCACTCAGATTATCAAACATTATGGCGTAAATATGGACGAGGCGCGGGAACAAAACCTAGATGCGTACAAAAGCTTTAATCACTTTTTCACCCGTGAACTAAAGCCAGAAGCCAGACCATTAACCCAGGTAAAAAACGCCGTCGCTTGCCCTGCTGATGGCGCAGTTAGTCAAGCCGGTAAGATTGAAGGCGGCAATATCTTTCAAGCTAAAGGTATGTCTTTTACTGCTGTGGATTTACTGGGTGGCGATGCCGAACGTGCCAAACCGTTTGAAGACGGCGTATTTACCACGATTTACCTATCGCCTAAAGATTACCACCGCCTACACATGCCACTTACGGGAACATTAAAGGAAATGGTGCATATCCCAGGTAAGCTGTTTAGCGTAAACACCGCGACAACCCGTTCTGTACCCGGCCTGTTTGCTAGAAATGAGCGCGTTGCTGCCATCTTCGATACCGAAGCAGGGCCAATGGCTTTGGTCTTGGTCGGCGCAATTTTCGTCTCTAGCATTGAAACTGTCTGGCATGGCGTAGTTACCCCGCCCACCGCACCGTCCGTGCAAAGTTGGCATTACGACCAGAAACCTACAGCGTTAATAAAAGGTGAGGAAATGGGTAGGTTTAATATGGGTTCTACGATTATCGTGTTATTCGGTAAAGATAAGGTGCAATGGGAAAGTGAGTTTAAGGCGGATAAATTAATACAGTTAGGTGAAATGATTGGTAAGGTTATCTAATCAAGTTTGCACGGTATAAGTGGCGTAATATAGAGCGGTTATATTCATAGATACACCACACAACTCGAAGCTGCCCATAACTCTGTGTAAGTACAACTCCGGCAATACTACGGGCTGTTCTCAATTAACCATAACCTATTGAACTTAAAGAATCTTCAAAATATCAATTATTTTATAACACATTGATTTTATTAAAAAATATCTTAATTGAGAGCAGCCCCTAGCTAATTAGCCCGGATTTTGCAGTTTTTTAATTGCAGTTTTCCCCATCCCTAACGTCTGATTAGCCTCTATTCGTGCAAGGCGAGATGTTAATGTTTCTATGCTTTCAGCTTTTGTTTGTAATACTTTCATTTGTTGCTTTAGGTTGGCGATTTCCTGTGCGTGCACTAAATTTTTATCTTTTTCTGTTTGTAATAAGCTGTTCATCCGTTTCAATTCATTGACCAGCATTGGGGTCAGTTTGTGATATTGCACAGTTTCAATCTTGCCATCCTGACCGTAGACGACTAGGTCTGGATATATCTTAGCGACTTCTTCGGCTATCAAACCATACTCTAATGGATTCGAGCCATCTTCACTAGCTTCTTTGTAGTAGTAGGTGACGGGGCGAAGCTCAAGCAAGTGAGCGCTGGCATCTTTCATGTCATGGATGTCTTTTTTGAAACGTACTGAAGATTTGATAGTGCCAAGTTGGCCATTACTGTCAATTACTACTGGTACAGCATTTGCGGTGGCTGTTTTCTTACCACGTATTCCAGCTATAAAGGTACGAGTATGGTCAGTTACATTACCAATCCGTATGGTTGAAGATTCACTGCTTACGCCTACGTTGCTTAAGTAAATATTGTTATTGCCAATAATTAGACTCTTACCGGCACTCTGGCCTAAAGCGAGATTATTTCCACCTGATGTTTTATTTAATAGAGTTTGGAATCCAATAGCTGTATTTGTACTGCCAGAAGAACTTTTGGAAAGAGCGGAAAGACCAATAGCGGTATTTCCAACGCTGGAGGTATTGGATAAAAGAGCGTTTGTTCCGAAAGCCGAGTTGTAACTACCAGAAGTATTAGAAAATAACGCATTGATACCATGGGCGGTGTTTGCGGAGCCAGTAGTGTTTCTTCTTAACGCCATGGATCCATTGGCTGTATTGGAAGAGCCTGTTGTGTTTGAAGAAAGTGAATATGCTCCAAAAGCAGTGTTGTCGTTGGCATTGCTGTTGAGATTCAAAGAGACGTATCCAAAGCCGGTATTATTGAAGCCTACGTTTTGAAAAAGCACCCCAAAACCCCCGGCAGTATTTCGGAAAGGATCGCTTTGAATATTGTTAATAGGTCCACCCAGGCTTGAATTGATGCCCACGGTTGTTAGTAAGGCTAAAACTAAGTAATTGCGAGATGAAATTTTGTGTTTCATGATAAAACTCCTGTCGTGCACTGTTTGTGATATTGGGTATATCATTAGTTTGTTGTTCAGCTCACTCAATTATATGCTCACCTTGCCAACACTATGCCTTAATTTTGTAATCGAAAATAACCGATTGATCTTTTTTACTAATAAACAGTTATAAAATAGCGAGTTGAGTTTAGATGTATAGCTAGCAATTGGCTTGTAAATTATCAAAGAATTCACTGTTTCTTTGCATGTGTATTACATAATAATTAGCATACGAAATTCCGTATGTCTGGTATTTTAGAGTGGTGCTGAGATACGAGACCAACAATTCGCTGCGTCAAACGTTGAAATTCGTACCTCACCGCCGACGTATACAACAGATGGAATAATATCTTCCAAAGCCTTTGCTGCCCTAATTGATAACAGCTCGCAGCTGGATTTAGACCGCTAACCCATCATCTGCACCATCTTCTGTTATAAAACCTGTTTAGCCGATATAATGCCGTGGCAGTTATTAAGCGAGCAATAAAGCAGTGAACATCAAAGAATACATGAACGACCTGGGCGTAAAGGCCAGAAAAGCCGGACGGGAAATCAGCTGCACCGAGTCTGGTAAAAAGAATCTGGCTTTATTGAAGATTGCCGCAGTGATCGAAACCAGTACTGACATCCTGGTCAGCGAAAATCAGAAGGATTTGGAGGCTGGCAAGGCGAACGGCCTGGATGCTGCGATGTTAGATCGGCTGGCGCTCACGCCGAAAAGCATTTTGGCTATGGTCGAAGGCTTAAAACAAGTCGCGGCATTGCCTGATCCAATCGGAGAAATTACTGATCTAAGTTATCGTCCGTCCGGCATTCAAGTGGGGCAAATGTGTGTGCCTTTGGGGGTTATCGGCATAATTTATGAATCGCGCCCTAATGTTACGGTCGATGCCGCCGCCTTGTGCCTTAAATCCGGTAATGCCTGCATTTTAAGGGGCGGTTCAGAATCCATCCATTCCAATCAGGCGATTGCTGCTTGTATAAGTAAAGGCTTAAGCGAGGCAGGTTTGTCTGTTGAGGCCGTGCAGATCGTCGCCACGGCTGATCGTGCCGCAGTGGGCGAATTGATAACGATGAACCAATACGTTGATGTAATTGTACCTAGGGGTGGTAAAAGTCTAATCGAACGTATTTCCAAGGATGCGACAATTCCTGTCATTAAGCATCTGGACGGTATCTGCCATGTATACATCGACGACAATGCCGATATTGATAAGGCCATCACCATTGCGGTAAATGCTAAAACCCATCGTTATGGCGTTTGTAATGCGATGGAGACCTTATTAGTAGCAGAAAGTATTGCTGGCTTAGTGTTACCGTTGCTGGCAGAACAGTATCTTGAGAAGGGCGTGGAACTGCGTGGCTGCCCTAAGACCTGTTCATTGATTCCGGCGTGTATAAGGGCGACAGAAGAGGATTGGCAGACTGAATATTTAGCGCCCATCCTTTCGATCAAAATAGTCAATGGTTTGGATGAGGCAATCGAGCATATCAACCATTACGGCTCGCTCCATACCGATGCGATTGTGACCGAGGATTACACCAAGGCGCGGCGTTTTTTAAGGGAAGTCGATTCCAGTTCGGTGATGGTGAATGCCTCCACCCGCTTTGCCGATGGTTTTGAATACGGCTTGGGAGCTGAAATCGGCATCAGCACCGATAAGCTTCATGCCCGTGGCCCGGTCGGGTTAAAAGGCCTGACCTCGCTTAAGTATATCGTCCTGGGTGACGGCCATATTAGACAATAGACAAACTTCTAAAACATCTCCTATCTTAGGAAGAGTATAGGGTGAGGGAATTTACAATGGTTAATTCTAAAGCTCTCATCCCAACCTTCTCGCAAAGGGAGAATGATTTTTTTGAATTTTTAGTGGTTCACAATAGATGATCGGCATTTTTGGTGGCACATTCGATCCGGTACATTACGGACATCTTCGTTCAGCACTTGAAGTCAAAGAAATCTTCGGGCTTGAAGAAGTCAGGTTGATTCCCAGTTCGCAGCCGCCACATAGAAGTCAACCTCATGCAACGGCTAATATGCGTGTACAGATGTTAAATCTGGCGATTGCAAATCAGCCCGACCTTACCATTGATACCCGCGAAATAGACAGGGCAGGGGCTTCTTATATGGTGCTGACCTTGGAATCCTTAAGGCAGGATTTTCCAGATCAGCCTTTGCTATTGTTTGTCGGTAGCGATGCTTTTAGTCAACTGACAAGCTGGTATCAATGGCAACGGTTATTTGATTTCGCCCATATTGTCGTGTTGACCAGACCAGGCTTTTCAGTGCTGCAACTTGATGAGTTTTTCGCGGTCAGGCAGACCAGTGACAGAGAACAGCTATCAGAACATCTAAGTGGAAAACTGTATTGCCAACCCATTACCCAGCTCGATATTTCCGCAACAGCGATCAGGAAAATCTTCGCAGATCGACGCAGTCCGGCATTTTTATTGCCTGATGCCGTGATAGCATACATTAGCCAAAACAAGTTATATCAAGCGCAAATTGTGCATTAAACCTATAAAACAACCAGGAACACGAATGCAAGCAGAAAAGTTATTGAAAATTGTCCAGGATGAATTGGAAGAACGCAAAGGCCTACAGATCACAACCTTGGACGTGCGCGACAAAACCAGTTTCACCGATTACATGGTTCTGGTAACCGGCACGTCCAATCGTCATTTGAATTCATTATGCGAGAATGTATCCGCGAAAATTGGGGAAAGTGGTGTCAAACCTTTAGGGCTTGAGGGCGGTATCGGCGCAGATTGGGTGCTATTGGATATAGGTGATGTTATTGTCCATGCCATGACCACGCAGGCGCGTGAGCATTACCAATTGGAAAAACTATGGTCGATTGATAGACCTAAGGAAATTGAAAAGCAAGCGAGTTAGCAGGATTGAACAGAAGGAGCGTGAATACGTTGTGTGCCTTACGATCTTTAATTGGTACGCGCGGCGAACTGAAATCAATGGGGTCAGACCCCATTATAGATGCGGCCTTATGAAGTTTGAACTTGCAGCATTCTTGCCTATTTGAAACTGTTCTGGGGGCACTTCGAGCGCTTCGATGACTGCGAGACCCGGCAATGAAATGGTTTAATTAAACAGGACACTTCTAGAGGCAGATTTATAATGTCATTAGAGGTGACCATGAATATGAATAACATTCAAACGAAACGACCAAA
>NZ_JBEBKJ010000065.1:0-21497 GCF_040079455.1 Methyloglobulus sp.
AAAGCTGCCTAGCCTTGGCCTCAAGCGCTTCTCTTTGCCGAGTTTTATCAGTATCTTCTGGTTTCTTTGACCACGCATAAAAGGCACTGGCACTCACCTGTAATGGTCAACTAAAACCGGACACTTTCCTAGGCAGCTTTCATATAGAATTCCCGCTCAAATTCCAGCGGGGATTGATAGCTTAACTTTGAATGCGAACGCCGACCATTGTAAAACGCCAGATAGCCAATGATACTCTGCTTTGCAGCCTCTTTAGTCCTAACTCTTTCATAGTTCAGTTGCTCGTGTTTCAGGCTCCTGAAGAACCGCTCCGTCGGTGCATTGTCCCAACAGTTGGCCTTCCTGCCCATGCTTTGTTGCATCTTCATGATGCCCAAGTGTCCCCGATATTCGTGGCTTGCATACTGGCTGCCCCGATCAGAATGGTGCAGCAGTCCAGGATCAGGTTTGCGCCGCCAAAACGCCATTCGCAAGGCACTGACACACATCGAAGTCCGCATGTGGCCATCAAACGCCCGGCCTTATAGCGTCCCACAGGGATGCCTTCTTTTTTGAAGGCAGCCGATAAACGACGCGAACCATAGGTTCTCTTGTTCTTTTCAAACAGCTCAAGCGTCCTGGCTTCTAGTTGTGTTTGTTGGTCTTGTCTGGCTGTGCTTATGGGTGTTTAGCCCAAGCATAAAAGGCGCTGGTGCTCACCTGCATGACGCCACGCAGCGCGGTAACGGGGCGGGCCTTCTGTTGCTCCCGAACGAACCCATATTGCATTCGGCTTCCTTGGCTTCGATGCCTGCGGCCTTTTTTAATATTTCGCGCCCCATCCGTAAGCGGTCATTGTCCTTACGTAGTCGCACCAATTCAGCTTGGCCACTAAGGGCCGTAACGGATTTTTGGGTTGTCAAGACGGTTGCCGTACCCCGTTCCGCTCTGACCCAACGCCCAATTGCACTTAAGGATATACCCGCGCTGAAAATCCTGGAAATGTAGCGTTAGCGGAGTGAAGATTTGTAGTCCCCAGAAGCGATAGTGCTGTGTGTTTTCACGAAGCGCTGTTTGCGGCGTGAAAATGCACAGCTTTACGACATCGCGTCGAGTCATTGCGCAACGATGTCCCATACCCCTTGTCGGGTATGGGACGAGGGTAGCAGAGCCTGTCCTGAGCGTAGTCGTAAGGAACGGCTGGGGCAGCCGCAGGCATTGCCGGTCGCGTTAAGTTTTTGCCGCTTGTTTGGACAGGACGTCCTCAAAACAAGCTTTCGCAAAAATAGCGACTCCCCGCCACTCTCATTTTTCACCTCTAATGATATTATAAATCTGCCTTAAAGAAGTGTCCTGCTTTATTAGACCATTACATCCTAAAGTGATTGTGCCGCCGTATCCGAGTTGTAATACCAAGAAAGTAAGTTTTTTGGGTGGTATTTATGAAACTGCTGAGTTTAAGCAAAAACGGTCAGCGTACCTAGCAGAAAAAAACGAAGCGGAAAAACAGGAAAAGCAAACCGTAAATGGTAATGATGTACTAGCTTACTCACCATTAGCGGTTCAATAATGCCCATTTATAGCTTTTGTAGTCGCCTGGATAATTAAGTCTCTTTATCTGGATTGTTGGCAGGAAATTTATGCGTATCATGCTGCCTAAAATAAACCGTGTTGAAATTGATTTTATGTCGCCTTGTTGCGCTTTTCTTAAAACTATTGTACATGGATTTATGTAGGGTATTTAGTCGTTGAAATATGATTTTTTCCACGACTAGTGTTAAGATTGTCGCAATACTGACCAAACACGACTGAACGGATGTCAAGAGACGCACAAAAAACGCCTTATAACCCGCCTGCTTTGGAATTCAAGAGCAGCACATTTTCTGTGCCAGTGTTGGTTATATCAAGCAATGATCTGATTATTATTGAGCAGCAACTTCAGGCAAAAATTCTCTTGGCACCAGAGTTTTTCAAAAACTCTCCGCTGGTTTTGGATGTTCAAGAGCTAAATAAACAAAATATTGAAGTTGATGTTGCTTCAGTCATTGAGGTGGTGCGTAGATTAGGGCTACTGCCTATCGGTATCCGTGGTGGCGACGTGCAGCAGAATGAAAAGGCGATTGCCCTAGGAATCCCACTGCATTCTATACATACCAGTAGCACGACTATTGATTCAAAAAAGCCTAAAACGCCGACACCTGAGCCGGAAACTAAAGACCTGTTACAAACAGGTACAACCGTCATTACCCAGCCTATCCGTTCCGGTCAGCGTGTTTATGCCGCAGGTGACTTAGTTATTATTGCTCAAGTAAGTCCTGGTACAGAGATTTTGGCAGAAGGGAATATTCACGTCTACGGTACTTTGCGGGGACGCGCCTTAGCCGGCGTGCAAGGCAATGCCGATGCACGTATTTTTTGTACTGATCTCCAAGCTGAACTTATTTCAATCGCCGGAAACTACAAAATCAGCGAAGATCTTAATCCAAACATCCGCAACACACCTGTGCAAATCTACTTAGACAAACAGACTTTAGTCATTAAAGAAATTTAATCCATTCCGCTTGAGGGGGAACATCAATTGGCAAGAATCATCGTCGTAACATCAGGTAAAGGGGGCGTAGGCAAAACTACAACTAGCGCCGCTATTGCTATGGGACTTGCAAAAAAAGGTCACAAAACAGCCGTGATCGATTTTGATGTGGGTTTACGTAATCTGGACTTAATCATGGGGTGTGAACGTCGGGTTGTTTACGACTTTATCAATGTCATCAACGGCGAGGCCAGTCTTAATCAGGCGTTGATTAAGGATAAAAATTGTAACATGCTGTACATTCTGGCAGCTTCACAAACCCGCGATAAAGACGCTTTGAGCCAGGAAGGTGTCGGCAAAGTTTTGGAAGAATTATCTAAGGATTTCAAATACATTGTTTGTGATTCGCCTGCCGGTATTGAAAGAGGCGCTCATTTGGCGATGTACTTTGCCGATGATGCTTTTGTGGTGACCAATCCCGAAGTGTCCTCCGTCAGAGACTCAGATCGTATGTTGGGGATATTATCGAGTAAATCTCGCCGCGCTGAAGAAAACAAAGAGCCTATCAAGGAATATCTGTTGTTGACTCGTTATTCGCCTGAACGCGTAAAACTGGGCGAAATGTTAAGTGTTGAAGACGTGCAGGAAATCTTATCGCTGCATCTTTTGGGTGTAATACCGGAATCAAAATCGGTATTGAATGCTTCAAACTCAGGCATACCGGTCATTCTTGATGAGAAAAGCGATGCGGGCCAAGCTTATGCAGATATTGTGGCCCGTTACTTGGGTGAAAATAAACCACATCGGTTTATCGACGATAAAAAAGGTTTTTTTGGAAAGCTTTTTGGAGGTAAGTGATGAGCTTACTGGACTATTTTAAATTATCGAAAACCAGCTCTGCTTCGCTTGCTAAAGAAAGGCTACAAATATTGGTTGCGCATGAAAGGGTTTCTACAGATCAGCCTTCTTATCTGCCGCAGTTACAAAAAGAATTATTGGAAGTGATTCAAAAATACGTTAACGTTGACAAAGATGCTATATCCGTTAGTTTTGAGCAGAACGACCATCAGGAAACGCTGGAATTAAATATCACGCTACCGGAAGATCAAACTAAGCGATTTTAAGTAACCCAAACATTAAGGTAAAGTACATGACTGTAAGCACTGAAACAGGCGTAGTCGCTGGCAAAATCTGGCATTATTTAGACAAGAATGGCGCGTCTAGTGTCACTAAAGTCGCCACAGAAACGGGCTTAAGCAAAAATGATGTTCAACGTGGCATCGGCTGGTTAGCCAAAGAAGGTAAGCTGGTTTGTGAGCTGAAAGGTCGAGTCGAGATGTTGTCGCTAAAATAGTTAAGCGTTTTTGTGTGTAATTCTTTAGCCCACCACTGTTTGTCCTGAGTCCTATCTAATTAAGGTGTTTCTTAGCTTAGTTCCCGATGCCTAACAATGACATTGAGGCTAGGATTTTTAAACTTTTTTGAAAGCGCATCGACTAGATAAACCGAGCGGTGTTGACCGCCGGTACAACCGATGGCTACCGTTAAATAACTGCGCCCTTCGGCTTCAAACCTCGGAATCCAACGTTCCAGAAACCCTGTTATATCTTGGAAAAACTCAGTAACAAGGTCTTGGCTTTTAAGAAAATCGCTAACGGCTTGATCCTTACCCGTTAACCCTCGTAATTCAGGTATCCAATAAGGATTGGGTAGGCCGCGTGCATCAAACACAAAATCAGCATCCAAGGGCACGCCATTTTTGAAACCAAAGGACTGAAATTGCAAAGATATATGCCGTATTTCGCGCTCGCCAATTTGATCTTTAATGAGATCCCTAAGTTGGTGATAATGATTGCGGCTGGTGTCAATTACCACGTTTGCGTGTCGGGCAATGGGTACTAACATTTCTTTTTCAATTTTTAAAGCTTCTTTTAACGGGATATGAAGACCCGAAAGCGGGTGTTTTCGGCGGGTTTCGCTGTAGCGCTTTAGCAGAGTTGATTCCTCCGCCTGCATAAAGATAATTTCGCAATCAATCCCCTTGCTGCGGATCATTTTCAGATTGTCAGAAAAGTCGGCCAAACTTTTGCTTTGATTCCTAGCATCAATGCCTATTGCGGTTTTTGCGTAGGTATTTTTGTCAACCAGCATAACGTGGTTAATAAAATCTTCCAACAACGTCAAAGGCAGATTATCAATGCAGTAATAACCGCAATCTTCTAGTGTTTCTAGCGCAATACTTTTACCAGACCCAGAAAGTCCGCTAACAATGAGTAGCTTCATAGAGTTTTAATGCCGACAACGGTGCAAAGTACGAAAACAGTATACTTTGCACCTTTTTGGGTTGATATTAACGATGACTTCCGACTTTTTCTTTATGTTTGGTGATTTGCCTGTCCAGTTTATCTACCATATCGTCAATGGCTGAATACATATCTTCCTGGTGGTCTTCTGCAAACACAGTTGCCCCGTTAATATGCACGGTGGCTTCGGCTTTTTGAATTAGTTTTTCGACGCTTAATATAACGTGTACATCAGTAACATTATCAAAATGACGCGCTAACTTTTCGAATCTCGAATTGACGTGCGTTCTTAAAGAGTCAGTAATTTCAAGGTGATGTCCTGTGGTTATGACTTGCATGGAATAAACTCCTGTACTGATGGATAATGGTTGATAAGTTAACCTTATAAGGTACGTTTACGTTCGCTGGATGAAGCAATAGACATTGCCTCACGATATTTTGCAATCGTTCTTCTGGCAACGTTGATGCCTTTTTCGTTTAAAAAATCCGCGATTTTACTGTCACTTAATGGCTTGGCCGGATTTTCATTGCCGACTAACTCCTTGATAAAGGCCCTTATGGCCGTGGATGAACACTCACCTCCTTCGTCTGTTGACACATGGCTGGAAAAAAAATATTTGAATTCTACAATCCCATTAGGGGTGTGCATATACTTTTGGGTGGTGACGCGGGAAACGGTTGATTCATGCAGCTCTAACTCTTCAGCTATGGCTTTTAAAACCATCGGTTTCATGGCGATGGAACCCTGCTCAAGAAAAGCCGTTTGTCGAGCTACGATAGCACGGGCAACCCGCAACAGCGTGTCATTGCGTCCATGTAGACTTTTGATGAACCATTTAGCCTCCTGAAAATGCTCTTTCATGCACTGATTATCTTTGCTGTCATCAGATTTTTTTATCAGCGCAGAATATTCAGCATTAATCCGTAATTTGGGGGCGACTTCTGGATTAAGATTAACCTGCCAGATGTTGTTGCGTTTGGTCACATAAACATCGGGTATCACGTATTCCGATTCCGATTGTTGTATCTGCAAACCGGGTTTGGGGTCAAGTGTTCTGATAAGTGCGACGATTTTATCCAATTGTTCCGATGTTGTGGACAATTCCTTCAGAAGTGCCGTTTTGCCATGACTAGCCAATAAATCTAAGTGGTTAGTGACGACAGTCAGTGCTTCTTTTCTGTAAGGGGTTTGCTCAGGTAACTGTGTTAATTGAAGCCTGAGACAATCTTGAAGATCAACTGCGGCGATTCCTGAGGGATCAAAATTTTGCACTCTATGCAACACTGCATTCACCTCATCTTCATCCAAGTCATCAATTTGATCCTGTAAACCTAGATAAATTTCCTCAAGGCTGCTAGTTAAATAACCTTCATCGTTAATGGAATCAATGATTGACAAAGCGATGCTGTGGTCGCGGTCGGTAAAGGGCGTTAATTCGAGTTGCCAGGTTAAATGGTCTAGCAGGGTTGAGACATTGCCGCGTTGCGTTTCAAATTCTACGGTTTCATTGTTAGTGCTGCTACCTGCCTCAAAGTCCTCTTGGTAAACATCATCCCAAGACGAATCAGTGGGTAACTCGTCGGGCATATCGGTCTGAGAGCCTTCACTGGTAGCTGAGTCGGCATTGTCGGATTTTTTTTCCGGTGATGCTTCTAGGAATTGAAAGCTGCTATCTTCCTCGTCCACTTCTAGCATCATATTGGATTCAAGTGCTTGTTGAATTTCTTGCTGTAAATCTAAGGTAGACATTTGCAACAACCGTATTGCTTGCTGCAATTGCGGTGTCATCGATAAATTCTGGCCTAGCTTTAGATTTATTGAATGTTTCATAAACGCATCACATTGCCTTGTGAGTAAGCATCATAACTTGAAGTTATTGCCCAGATAAACCTTACGTACTTCCTCATTCTTCACGATGGAATCCGTATCGCCTTCGGCAATAACCCTGCCTTCGTTAAGTATATACGCACGGCTGCAAATACCTAGTGTTTCCTGAACATTATGTTCGGTAATCAGTATACCAATACCCCGATCTTTGAGGTGTACTATGATGGTTTGTATGTCTTCGACCGAAATTGGATCAACACCGGCGAATGGTTCATCCAGTAAAATAAACTGCGGGTTGGATGCTAATGCTCTAGCAATTTCAACACGCCGCCGTTCACCACCAGACAAGCTTAAGGCCAATTGGTTGCGAATATGGGGGATATGAAATTCTTCCAGCAATTCTTCAATAATCAGTTCCATCTGACCTTCGGTCAAATCGGAACGGATTTGGAGAACCGCCCGTAAATTATCCGCCACGGTGAGTTTACGGAAAACGGAGGGCTCTTGCGGTAAATAACCCACGCCTAATTGCGCCCGTAAGTGCATGGGGTGATGGGTTATATCCATTGAATCCAGTAAAATTTGGCCTTCATCGGCTTGAATCAGTCCGACCATCATATAAAAGCTGGTGGTTTTACCTGCGCCATTAGGCCCCAATAAGCCGACTACTTCACCGGTATTGACATGCAATGAAACCCCATTGACAACATTGCGTTTATTGTAGGTTTTTATGAGATGCTTTGCCGCCAAGGTTGTCATTTTTTATTGGCATCCTCTTTTTGTTTAGGCTTTAATAGAACATGTACGCGCTTGGCATCTGACGATTTATCACCGGCTTTCACTACTGAGCGCTTGCTGTCATATTCTATTAATTTGCTGGCATAAGTGGCATTGCCTTGCCATACGGTCGCTTCTTCAATGAGAACCAGAAGATTTTTTTTGGGGTAAAACTCACCCGTTAACGCTTCCCCCGTTATGTCTTTAGCACCTTCGCTAGGGGTTTGTTTAAACTTTGCCCTATTGCCGGTAAACACCATCTTTTCGGCATCACCATCAACAAAATAAACCACCAGTTTGTCCGAATGGACGACAATGCTGCCTTGAACGGAAACAACATTACCGGTGTAAGTGCTGGTTGCGCTGACATCATCATACGTTGCAGTATTGGAATCAATGGTGATGGGCTGGTCGGAATCGCTCTCCAACGCCAATATTCCCGAACCGTAACAACTAACCAATAGTAGCCAGCCGCCGGTTATTATTATTTTATTTAGCTTCATACTTACCCTTCACTTCCGAAAGCAACTCCAAATGGATAGGTTCCTTAAACGTCAGATTCATTCCTGTACCTGTGGTTATGTTGGGCGGACTGATTAATTCCGCCCACGCTTTTGTTTCTGCATAACTGGTTTCTGGATCAACCATAACACTTGATGTATTTATTATAAGCTGTCTAACGCCCGGCGCTTGCGCTCGATTGACGGTGACTTTACCGTTTAACTGAAGCTTTTTGCCGTCGTTTGACAAAATGCCTGTCTGTGCTGCAACAATCCAAGGCGGCGTGGTTTCGTTAAAAAAGTGCATGACTGGCTTTGTCATGTGGGTTGCCCAGTAATCGACATAATGGGTCATTTCATCGGCCACCAACTTACTCTTTAACTTACCCGTTACGTCCATTTCCCATTGAGTATAGCCTTTACTGAAATAATCGGGACTTGTCGATACTGTTTTTACTGGGTTAGTTTCGATCAATCCAGAATATTCCGCCAGCCACCAACTGAGCGCGGCCATGGCTGCTAGAAACACATAAATGAATCTTTCATTAAGGTGTGTCATTTTAAATAACTATCCAAGACCTTATCAAAAGTTCCTTGCGCCTGCATAATCAAATCGCACACTTCCCGCACCGCGCCTTGCCCACCCGGCAAAGTCGTACACCAATCGGCACGTTCCTTAACAGCAAAGTTAGCATCGCTTACGGCAATAGCAAGACCAACCAGCGTCATGATGGGCAAATCTAGGAGATCATCGCCTACATGTGCAGCTTGTTCTGGTTTTATTCCGGTTTTCTCAAGTAATTCAGCAAATGCACTGCGTTTATTTTCATGGCCTTGATAGACATGTTCAATGCCGAGGCTTTTCATCCGCAACGCGACCGAATTTGAATTCCGCCCTGAAATAACGGCTATATCCACGCCAGTTTGCCGCAACAACTTGATACCATGACCATCACGAGCATGAAAGCACTTGTATTCTGTACCTTCATTGTCGAAAAAAAGCCGCCCGTCAGTCAATACACCATCGACATCCAGGATCAATAATTTCAGCTTTTTGGCTTTTTCCAAAACCAACGCCATCGACTTCTGGTTGCCGTCAATTGCCGCTATCATACAATTCCTGCTCGTATCAAATCGTGCATATTTAATGCACCTACTGCATGTTGTTGGTCGTCAACCACAACTAAGGCGTTGATTTTTTTCTGTTCCATAATCTGCATGGCTTCTGCTGCCAGCGCATCTGGCTTAATAACCGTACAATTTGGGGTCATCACTTCAACGATAAGCGTGTTACGTACATCGAGGTTTCTGCTTAACATCCGGCGTAAATCGCCGTCAGTAAAAATACCAATAAGCCGATTATCACCTTCAACAATCGCCGTCATGCCCAGCTTTTTCTCAGTCATTTCCAGCAATGCTGCACTGATAAGAGCCGATTTATGCACCATCGGCATTGCTTTATCAACGTGCATAATATCGCCAACCCGTAACAACAATTGCTTACCTAAGCTGCCGCCAGGATGGGACATCGCAAAATCATCCTTGGTAAACCCCCGCGCCTCCAGCAACGACACCGCCAACGCATCGCCCATCACCAAGGCAGCAGTGGTGCTGGATGTAGGTGCGAGTCCCAAAGGGCAGGCTTCCTGTGCAACACTGACATTAATATGCGTGGTCGCAAAATTTGCCAGCGTCGATTTTGGGTTGCCGGTCATGGCAATCAAAGGTACTGCCAAGCGTTTAATAATAGGGAGAATTTTGACGATTTCTTCCGTTTCACCGGAGTTTGATAAGGCCAGCACCACATCCTGCTTGGTAATCATGCCCATATCACCGTGACTGGCTTCGCCGGGATGCACAAAAAAAGCCGGTGTTCCCGTACTTGCCAAGGTTGCCGCAATCTTACCGGCAATATGGCCAGATTTGCCCATCCCAATCACCACAACCCGCCCCTTGCAGCCGAACATCAATTTGCAAGCGCTAACAAAGTTATCGTTGATTTGCCCCGCCAATGCAGCAACCGCCTGGGTTTCCACCTCAATAACGGCCAAAGCTAAATCGCGCAGTTTTTGGTCATGCAGCTTAATTTCTAGCATTTTGTCAGAGCAAGTTTTATCACTATGGAATAGGTTCAAAAATCGTTCGCATTATGCCATATTTAAGTCGTTCTTGCCTTACAGGCGAACCAATAGATAGAATCAATACGAAGACTTGATTGATTGCAAAATACACCAAAATGTTACATGCGCCAAAGTAGTGATACCAATCCCAATAAGTTCACATATTATCCCTTCTCCAGTGGGAGAAGGTTAAGATGAGGGGATTCAAATAACAACTTATTGGGATTGGTATGACATTGTTCAAAACTCAGAGTACACCCCCTCTCGAAGAGAGAAGGTTGGGATGAGGGAAATAAAATCAATACGTTACAGTCATCTCCTAGAAGGGGGGGGATTACGTAAAGCCGATGATTTCAGTGATCCAGGAAATTACCTAAAAAGGGTTCTAAGCGGCTAAAAATGATTGTGATCGTGTGGAGATGGGCTGCCCCCGCTGCCCCTCTTACCACTGAGCATGGCATCCGGTGATTCTTTATCTTTATGTCCGTGCCACCTACCTAAGACTGGATTTTTATGCCTTATTCGTACTCCACACGGGTTGAGATTTATTAATCATGGCAGTCGTTGATTGCCCTTCCACAAAAGGCAGTATCTTCACTTCACCTCCTGCATTGATTACACAATCCCCACCTGCAACCTGTTCTGGACGGTAATCACCGCCTTTGACTATCACATCTGGCAACACATTACAGTACAGATTTTCAGGCGTTTCTTCGGAGAACGGCACAACCCAGTCCACGCAAGTTAAGGCTGCCAGAACCGTCATCCGCTCCTGTAACCTATTGATAGGCCTAGATTCGCCTTTGAGCTTTCTGACAGATTCATCAGAATTAACAGCAATACACAAGCGGTCGCCCAGGGCTTTGGCCTGCTCCAGATAGGTCACATGGCCGACATGCAACAAATCAAAGCAGCCATTGGTCATGATGATTTTCTCGCCATTGGCTTTCGCCCTGGCAATGAGGGGGATCAATTCAGCTTCCGAAACTAAGCCATATTGCGAATCCTTGTCGCCATGCATAGCGCGGGTCAGCTCTGCTATGGTTACGGTTGATGTGCCTAATTTGCCGACGACTATACCACCTGCCAAATTGCCCAAATACATGGCATCGTACCAATCCATGCAGATGGCCACACAGGCTGCCAACACAGCGATGACGGTATCCCCAGCGCCAGTTACGTCGAACACGTCTTTGGCTTGCGCGGAAATGGAATGTGCTTGGTCTTTCTGTAACATCGTCATACCCGCTTCACCGCGAGTCACTAACAGGTTTGGAATCTGGTAGGTGTTGATGAGTTCGCGACCTTTTATAACCAAATCTTCTTCATTTTCACAAATCCCCATGACGGCCTGGAATTCAGACCAATTAGGTGTAATAAGGTCGGCTTGGGCATAACGCCGGTAATCTATACCCTTGGGATCGACCAATACCTTTACCGCTAATTGTTTAGCTTGATGTATATGCTGCTGCACATGCGACAAAGTCCCTTTACCGTAATCCGAGAAAACGACAACATCATTTTGGGGCAGGTGTTGGGATAAGCGAGACACCAGTCCACTCTGGGCAAACTCGATGGGCGTTTCTTCAAAATCGACACGAATCAATTGTTGGTGCTGTGCCACGATGCGTAATTTGCAGATACTACGGACAGATTTCTCGACGATTAAATCGCAAACCACCCCCGCAGCTTCAAGTAGCCGCTTAACGATTCGACCTTCTTCGTCATCGCCGACCACGCCTAATAAAGTCACCTTACCGCCAAGTTTGGCGATATTGAGGGCAACATTAGCTGCCCCACCGACACGGTCTTCAATGGTTTTGATTTGCACTACAGGCACAGGTGCTTCGGGCGAGATTCGCGCTGCTTTGCCTGACCAATAGCGGTCAAGCATCACGTCGCCGACTACCAAAGCACGGGCTTTGGAAAAATCAGGCGTTGTTGCCAGCATCAAGTGCCTCCTGACTGAACGCATCTTCAACAACCGCACACCACCAATGCCCAATTAGGATGTGGGCTTCTTGAATCCGTGCGGTTATGTTTGATGGGACTTTGATTGTTATGGATGCCAACTGACTGAGTTCGCTTTCTTCACTTCCAGTCATGCCAACCACAACCATACCCTTCGCTTTTGCCGCTTTTACGGCAGCAATAACATTGCTGCTACGACCAGATGTGGAAATGGCGATCAGGCAATCATTAGCATTGCCCAATGCTTCAACTTGGCGGGAAAAAACCGCATCGAAGTCGAAATCGTTGGCAGAGGCGGTTAATATGGAAGTATCCGTGGTTAAAGCGATAGCGGCTAAGGCCTTACGTTTTTTTTCATAACGGACGACGAATTCCGCCGCGATATGTTGGCAATCAGCCGCGCTGCCGCCATTACCGCAAAGCAAGATTTTTCCACCTTGTTTCAAGGTGTTAATCAACAACGCTCCAACTGCTTCAATTTCATCGTTATTATTTGCGAGCTGTTCCATCACGACTTGGTGCTGGGTAAGTACCGATAAAAATGTCATCACATTAAATTCCTTAGTTTCGAAATGGGCATTTATACCTCTATCTGGGCGACATCCACGTTTTTGTGGGTATGTTCGATATCCTTCTCGAATTGAATATGATGTAACCTGGCATAAGCACCATTTTTTGCTATCAATTCTTTATGGATACCCCTTTCTACAATGCGGCCATGTTCCATGACCAGAATAAGGTCGGCTTTTTCAATGGTCGATAACCTATGGGCAATCACCAACGTCGTCCTGTTGCTCATCACCTTTTGCAGGGCTTTTTGGATGTACCGCTCCGATGCGGTATCCAATGCCGATGTCGCCTCATCAAGAATAAGGATGGGAGCATCTTTAAGCAACGCCCGCGCTAAAGCCAAGCGCTGGCGCTGTCCTCCCGACAACTTCACGCCATTTTCGCCGATTTGCGTGTCCAGCCCATGCTCCAACTTACTGATAAACTCCATGGCATAAGCATCGGTGGCAGCGGCAATAATTTGTGCCCGACTGGCAGACGCTAAAGCACCATAGGCGATATTATTGGCCACCGTATCATTGAACAAGGTGACATTTTGGGTAACCAATGCCAACTGTTTTCTCAAATTTTCCAGTTGGTAGGTATTGATTTCAATACCGTCCAGCAATATTTCGCCGGCTTCATGTACATAAAAACGCGGCACCAAATTCACCAGCGTACTTTTCCCTCCTCCCGAAGCACCAACCAGAGCGATGGTTTGTCCTGGTTCGGCCTTGAAACAAATATCCATCAGCGCGGGCTCTTTTGCCCCGGCATAATTAAAAGACAGATTTTTGAATTCCAACGCACCTTTGGCCTTTTCGACTCGATAGCTGCCCTCATCGGACTCACTCGGCTCATCCAAAATCTCAAATAACGATTGTGCGGCGGCTATGCCCTTCTGGATATCGCTATTGGCATCGCTCAACTGCCTTATCGGGCGCTGCAATAAAAATGCCGCCGTCAGATAAGCGATAAATTCACCGACACTGGCTTGCTTCATAAACATCAGCGCCATATACATCAGGAATGATAAAGCTATGGCGATAATAAATTGCATGATCGGGTTGTGTATCGCAGTTGTGGTGGCGAGTTTTAGCGATTGCCTGCGGTTATATAAACTGCTTTCCAAAAATCGTCGGCGCTCATACTCCTCCCCGCCATAACCGCGCACGATCCTGTGTCCGGCAACCAGTTCCGAGGTGATATGGGTCATGTCGCCAATGGAGTCTTGTAGTCTTTTGCTGATCATTCTGAGCCGTTTACTGACGTATTTGACCAGCAAAACAATAATTGGCGTAATGCCGACAAAAACGAGAGATAACATCCAATTTGAATAGAACAGGTAAATTAACAGACCTAAGACCGTCAAACCTTCTCGCGCAAAAGTACGTACCGCGTCCGTACTTGCTTTGGTCACTTCGCCGACATTATTGGTAATCCTAGAAATCAGGTAACCGCTGTTATTGGCATCGAAAAAGGCAGTCGGCAATTCCGTATACTTGTCGAATATCTCACATCTTAAGTCATGGACGACATTAGTCGACACTTTCGCCAGAAAATAATTACCCAAATAAGTACCGATGCCATGGACGATGATTAAGCCGCTAAAGAACAGCGGCAAGTACACCATTCCTTCCCGCGCTTCGGTTTGCAACGCATCCACAATTTGTTTGATTAATACGGCAAACAGGGATTGGGTGGCAGAATAGATAGAAAAGCCAAAAATGCTGATAGCAAAAAGACCCCAATAGGGCTTTACATAGAACAATAGCCGCTTGTAAATTTGGATGCTTGCCCCTGGTTTTTTTATATTTTTTGAAAATTTCATTTAGGGTAACCTCTGAAAATACTCTCGCCTTTTGAGAGAGGGTGAGGGATGTGGAAAATGCAGGGTACATCCACCCACTTACCTGCATCCATGTAGGCCTCCCAGAGGGAGAGGACGGTTTTTGAATTTTTAGAGATTCCCTTAACTACATTCTTAAGACTTAAGATGATTTTGTAACTCCAATAATTTCATATATTTATAATAGGTGACTTCAGCGGTGGAAATCGAAAGCATTAGCCCTTGCCGACCCTCTATGATTGCTAATTTAATAAAGTAAGTTCGAATGAACATCCAGATAGCTTTTAGGATCGCTTTACTTATGGATGACTGAACGCCTTTCTGTAGGAGCATTTCTGCACCTAATGTCGAATAGCAATTTACTTTATGTAAAACCTCATAAAGATCTACGTAGCTCTCATGAAGAAGGGGCGTAAGCATCCTACCGATTGATCCCTGAACGATAATACGTTCATGGACGAGTGAATCAGTGAATTGACCACAATCGCGACGGAATAGCCTCAGGACATAATCCGGCCACCAGCCACCATGGCGAATTTGCTTGCCACAATAACTTGAAAGACGGGGAATTTCATAACCATTAACGTGTCCCTGCTGAAGGGCTTTTTCAATTTCCGCCCTTAATTCCTGCGTAACGACCTCATCAGCATCAATAGACAACACCCAGTCCCCTTTGGCCTTCTCTAAGGCGCGTTGTTTCTGGATACCAAACCCAGGCCAGTCTGTTTCATAAACATTGTCAGTATATTGGCGACAGATTGCTACTGTGGCATCTTCGCTACCTGAATCAAGGACAATAATTTCATCAGCCCAGGCAACAGATTCTAAGCAGGCAGCGATATTAGGGGCTTCATTTTTGGTTACAATGATGACTGACAGCATAAGATTATTGCCATCTAAAATGATTATTATGCCGACTAACGTGCATTGACATTGCGTAACGCGCCAATTCGTCATCGCGCCACTTTCTTATTTGACGGATTCGAAGCATTTTTTTTAATTTTCTTTCAAGCCAATTTTGCCGTAAAAGCCTCAAGGACAAGCGTCGATCAGGTAGGTCATCGTTCTGTGACAAGCCGCGTTCTTGTTTCATTATTTTTTGCGTTACAGAACCATAATGATGTAACCATGATGCCCCAGTTATCGCACAAGGGATGCTCGCTTTTTCGACTTCACGAAAAAACACGGCATCTTCGTAGCCGCGTAATTTCGGAATAGGCTGAAAATAACCGATATCTTGCCACACCGATTCGTGTATCGCCATGCAAACCGCATGTCGTCCACCTAAGCGCAACGCCATTTGCATTTTAGCGGAGGCTTGATTGACAAAATCGTCAAAATCATAATCCAACTCGCCTTCAACCAGCGCTGGTGAAATAATTTTTAACTGGTTTTGTTCGGCAACGTTAATTAAATTTTCTAACCACAAAGGGGAAGCCAGCACATCATTATTCATAACAATTGTCCATTCGGCTTGTAGAGCCAAAGCACCTTGATTCCATGCCACGCCACAACCTAAATTGGCCTTATTAAAAATAAGCCTTCCTAAAGGTAGTGTGCTTAAATACTCCCGTGTGCCATCGGTTGAGCCGTTATCGACAACGACTAGACGGCTTAAATCTAATCCGTGTTTTATCAGACTATCTACACATTGGCGCGTGTATTCAATTTGATTGTAGCAAGCAAAAGTAACCGCATAGGCTGGTGTATTCATATTTATTTTTATTTAAAGAATGTTTGCCGCCGAAGGGCTGACCAGTTTTTTTATCGCAGGTTAATTTACAGGATATGTAAGTGCTTACCAAGATAAATTGCACCGATTTCATTCAAATGGTTATTGTCCCGATAGAGCATCTTGTCTTCTTTAATAGCCCAGCAATAGTTTTTGTCACACAAAGCAGGCAGGGTATCCCATACTTTCACGGCAGGATAATCATGTAACACCTTAGTCACCATATCGAGATATTTTTTTTGCCGAGCATCAACTTGTGAGCGTGGTATAGCACAAGGTGTTTTGGCAGTAATACCGTTCAATCGCCATGGTCGAGTTACACAAGCCATCGGCTCAAACTCTAATCCTGGAATATCGAGAACAAAAATGATTCTTTTTTGGGCATCAAGGAGGCGTTGCAATGTTTTTCGCATGCCGTTTTGATAAACAAAATAAGGATCATTATTTGTTGCAGCGTTTGCGTTTAGTTTTGCACTTGAAAAATTAAACATTTTTATTTTTGGTACAAAACTTTTTTCGTTAAATTCACTTATGGCTTGACTGGTCAAAATTATGGTTTTGATGGAAGGCGTAGTAATTACCATCTCCAACGTCTGATTAATAAGCTGGCGACACTTTTTATTTGGGTTTAACGGGTTATCAAAAAAAGGGAAACAGCTGGCCCCCCGAGATTAAGCAAATTTCCGCCGGTTAATTCCATGTTTTCTAATAAGCCTGAATACAGATGATTTGCATGGCTGTCACCGATTAACAAGGCTGTAGGCGGTGTCTTTGGGTCTTGTATAAGGCAGAACTCATCATCGGGATATTTGCCGAACGCTATTTTTGCGTATTTATCAATACAGGCTTTACTGGAGAGCCAACCTTTGGCTTTATAAGAACCGTTGCCAATCTCTCCAGCAACAAAGCTAGGGTCGGGTACATAACGGTTTGGATAACCATTCTGCTGTAGAACTAAGTAACCCAAAGAGCCGACAAAGGCTAGGCTCACAAAAAGCCCTATGGAAACAGCCTTAGGCTTTTGAAAACGTAGGTTCTTTTCTACGAAGAAATAAGTACCCCATGCTAAGGCTACGCTAGTTATTAATACAGTTATCTTCAGCAATGCGCTTGGACTTTCCATTTCTGTGATATTGACGAAACTTAACAACACCCAGTGCCACAAATATAGCGGATAACTGATTAAGCCAATAAAGACAGCCAGTTTGCTTGCCAGAATTTTTCTGTTGAACCAGGCTTTTTCACCTGCCAGAATAAGGCAAGCGGCTCCCAATGTTGGGATTAATGCCCACCATGAGGGAAAAAGTATTTTTCTACTATCAAGGAAGATCCATGCAACAAAGATTAACACAAAGCCAAACCATGCCAATCCATTGGCTAGATTGCTATTGTAGCCACTACTAGGTGACAACAAATTCTTTATTTTGACCCTATTTTTAATAGGGTGATGATGGAAAGCAATCAAGCTCCCTACCAATAACTCCCAAGACCGGGTGTAGGGATAAAAAAATACTTCTGTTGGCTTGTCATTGACATTGAGAACATTGAAAGTAAATGATGCAACCAAACATAGCAAAATTGTTAAAAACGGGCTGAAATTGAATCGAAAGGAAAAAATCAAAAGCAATGGAAAAACCAAGTAAAACTGCTCTTCAATACCCAATGACCATAAGTGCAATAACGGTTTTCGTTCTGCGTCGGTGTCAAAATACCCAGATTCACTTTCAAGTACGATATTGGATAAATAAATAGACCCTGCCGCAATATGTTTCCCTAATTGTTGGTATTCATCAGCAAATAGTACATACCAGCCTACGATAAGACAAAATACCAGCACCACGATTAAGGCGGGGAAAATGCGCTTAATCCGTCGACTATAAAACTCTAATAAGCTAAAACTGCCCTGACTTTGTCCCCTAATGATGATACTAGTTATTAAATAGCCTGAAATAACAAAAAAAATATCAACACCAATAAACCCGCCTCTTAAAAATTTAGGAAAGGCATGAAAAACAATTACTAACAGGATTGCCAAGGCGCGCAAGCCATCGATATCTGGGCGATAGGCGAGGTGGGTACGGTGAGTTGAGTTGCGCATGGTTTTTTGTGACAATTCTATTCGATGCTGTGCTTGAAAAAATTTAGTTGTGTCGAACGACCTTTGCTATATCCAACATAATTTGTCGGCCACTCGCAGGCCATGTAACGGCATGCAGTATTGAGTGATTTCTTGTCCTACTCATTGTTTTTATTATGCCTTTCGCTTTATTTTTTGATTTTTTCGCCAACCAATTTTGCTGTAAAAAACAGCGCCACGGCTATTTGTTTTGTAGGGAGTATATGAAAAAACACTGGATTCTAAATTAAATGCCTAGATTTTCAAACCTTTAATGAATGTACGAATTAAATAATCAAGTGCGGACAAGGTGATTTGTTGTATCTGAAAGCGACTTAAATGTGATTTGCGAAAAAATGATCGGGCTTGCCCTGAAACCTGCCAATGCGGTTTCGCATTGGACGAGGCTCATGTTTATCTCTCTGCCGTTCTCTTGTATGATGCCTTCAACTTTTTACTCATTCAACACATCTTATTGCTCCGGCCTTTTAAAGTTTTAAGTCAAGCTAATTGAATGTATTAATACGCATGGCTTTAATTCAGAAATAATTCAAGCTTCACAAGACCGAATCTATAATACTGATAATTATTTTAATTGGCGTGTGTTTCTCAGTAGGACATTGGTGGCTTTTTTTATAAAACAATAGATACTCTTGAACGTGCATGATCTAGGGGCTGTTCTCAATTAGCCGTAACTTATTGAATATAAATAATTTTAATAAAGTTGGTTGTTTTGTAACCAATTGATTTATATTGAAATATACTTTAATTGAGAGCAGCCCCTAGGTCGAAGCAACCTGCCTTTCAAACTTACTAACCGAATAATTGGGCACAAAGCACAGAGCTATCATAACGGCGAACCATCGTCACAAGGATATGATGACACCATACGAGACGTTCAAATCAAACCCAAAAGCCAGTGCGTGTCTCAAAGCAGTTGGTTCTGTTGGATATTTCAGGTATTGGATTTCAGTCATGTAAAATTGAAGCGATTAAGCTCACAGCCAATCTCATAAACCAAACCACTCTGGGAGTAGATTATGTTTCATATTGCTCTCTTTGAACCACAGGTACCTCCCAACACAGGCAATATTATCCGCTTAGTTGCCAACAATGGATGCTGCTTGCACCTGATCGAGCCGATGGCTTTTAATTTGGAAGAAAAAAATCTACGTCGAGCAGGACTTGATTACCACGATCTTGCCAAAATCACACAATATGCCACCTATTTGAATTTCTTGGCTGCAATGCAGGGCAGGAGAATATTCGCATGTACAACAAAGGGTGAGAAGCACTACGATAAAATAAATTACCAACTTGGCGACGTATTTCTTTTCGGCTCTGAAACGTCGGGTTTACCCATTGAACTATTAAACAGCATTGATACTGCTCGACACATTAGGATTCCGATGATGCCTAATAATAGGAGTCTCAACTTATCGAATGCTGCCGCTATCATCAGTTATGAAGCTTGGCGTCAACAAGGGTTTCAAGGTGGAAAATAATGCAAGCCCCTCTTCTAATGTTCCTTATAGATGAGGTGTATTACCAAAAAAAAAGCAATATGGGAATATCTATTAATCGCAATTTAACCGACGCTACTGCGAAGGTGCTGAAAATTTTTGGATTTTTCCAAGAATTCTAGCGTTATGAAGTCGATTCTTGTCGCAAAGCCCTCCTTAGTGAAGGGCTTCCGCCCTTTTATGCCACACTGGGTGCAACTGATGCGTCAACGCATTTCCGGACACAAGGTTAAGCCGCATATTGCTGCGCTTAGTAGTCAACGGGGGGGGGGTAAATATCCATTAGCAGAATGTAAACGCTCCCGGTTATAAAAGACTTCAAATTGAACCTTTGGCGTTTACCGAAGCAATACCTGTTGCCAATTTTTCCTGCCTCGACGTTCACAGTCTATCGGGTAAGCTTAAATTGCCTAAGCCCTGCATATTTTCAAGCAACCAGTTTGTCAGGGTCAGTTTTTGCGGGGTATTGCCTTGTTTTATTTTTAACAGCAGTTGATAAACCAGTTCCAATGTTTGCGGGTCTTCCACCGTATTAATTTCGTCTTTGAGTTGCTCTTTGGTAATCATGTTTTTTCCTTGTCTATGGTGTATTTAAGATTTTTCGCGTCAGCTCGATAGGATGGGCTTTATAAAATTCGGCTACCAACTTAAGACGGGAGAGTTTTAAGGTTAAGCCGTTCGTGGTGAGCTTGTCGAACCATGAATGGCTTAACCTTCCACCCTTCGACAAGCCCCCCACAAAGGGGGCTATGACAGGCGAACGGTCAAGCCTTGCTTGTCTGTCCCACCTTAAGTTGATAGCCAAAAACTTGATAAGCTTCTTCAAGCAATTCACGTTCTAATTCGTGCAATTCTTCTGTATTGGTTATACTGGGTTTATTATGCGGTATATCGATACCCTTTATGTAAATTGAACTACTTTCTAGGAGATACTTGGATACCATATTGTTGCCGTAATTGCTGGACTTTTTGAATGACTTCCGCTGTGCCGGGCTTATAACCTTCTATCGCTGAAAATCCTGGAAATGTAGCGTTAGCGGAGTGAAGATTTTTAGTCCCCAGAAGCGATAGTGCTGTGTGTTTTCACGAAGCGCTGTTTGCGGCGTGAAAATGCACAGCTTTACGACATCGCGTCGAGTCATTGCGCAACGATGTCCCATGCCCCTTGTCGGGTATGGGACGGGGGTAGCAGGACGGCTGGGGCAGCCGCAGGCATTGGCGGTCGCGTTAAGTTTTTGCCGCTTGTTTGGACAGGACATCCTCAAAACAAGCTTTCGCAAAAATAGCGACTCCCCGCTATTATATCTCAATGGCTCTTGTTGCCCCTTGCTGTCTTTTACCGTCTCTTACGGTGTTTTATACGGTACGCAATTGTGCTAATATTACCCCCTTCCCAGCGATTTACTCTCCGTGGCTGTCCTTCTCTCTTTGAGAATCAGCACAACGATGCTACAAAATCTGGATAAGCGTCTAGGGATTTTAATCCTGTTTCACCTTATTTTGGATTAATGAATGCTTACAAATTCGTGAGCCTATTCAAGCAATACAGCATAGACGTTAGCGATTAAAGCATGGATTTGTGTAAATGGACATTATATTCTGAATATCTAAGACAACAAACAGTTGAGAGTGTTTACATAAAGATACATTTTGGCTATAGTAACTTCCTTAATCCAAAGGAGGCGCGGCTATGGCAATCTGTAAACATTGTGGTGTTGAA
>NZ_JBEBKJ010000066.1:0-21086 GCF_040079455.1 Methyloglobulus sp.
CGCTCGCGCTCCAACTCCGTCAACACGCCCGGCCCCTACGGCTACGCGGGGGTCGTCGTACACCGCTCCACTCGCGTTACGCTTCCGTGTACTCCTTCCTCGACAACGTCCAAGGACTACCAGCCCCATATTTTCATTTATCTCTTCTACTCCTCGTGCGCCATTTGCCGATTTTTACAGTTAGTTAAAACGATACACCTATATATATCATTTACAAGTGAAAAATTACCTTTACTTCAGGTTAATTTTCTAAACTAGGCTAAAAAGAAGAGGCTGAAAAAATGGAGAAAGAGGCAATTATTGATTCGACCCTATGATTTTTTAATTCCCGTTGGTCTTTACAACCTAAAGATCATTTATGCCCTTGAGGCTACAAGTGCGCTAAGGGTACGAACAGCTCAAACATTAAAAGGCCGAATCAAAATATTGCTTCACCCAAATAAGAATGTGAATTATTACCTTGTTATTTATTCTACAAGGTCTTAGTATCAAAAAATGCTACGAACAGTTTTACGCTATTTGTCGTGTTAAATGACCATAATTTGGAACCATTATTCGAGCTAATGACTATTTTTCCTGAGGGGGCTAAAATGATAGAACACCATCAAAACAATTCGGTTGTAAGCGTAGATAACCATTTAACACGATTAAATAGAATAAGCGGGATAATAGGTTTAAATTTTAATTATTCACGCTTATTCCCCTCTTATTTTTTAGCCCTAAGACAATCGCACCCGCAAAATTTAATTCTTACTTTTGCCTTACTCTGCGGGTTGTTATTTAGCCAAACCTCATGCCATGCCCAGCTTAGCCAAAGCGAGATTTGTCCTGTGGGACAAGCCGTGCAATCCAAAGACGGTATCCGCAGGTTGGCATTACTCATTGGTGTCGGACAGTATAAAAGTCCAAACATCCCTGATTTACTGGGGCCACCCAACGATGTCCAGCATTTCTATGGCTTACTGACTAATTCTAAAGGTTATGGTTTTCCTAAGGAAAATGTCTGCGTTTTGCTGAATGAAAATGCTACCACGGCTAATTTCAAAAAATTTTTTACTGAAGCACTGGTTAATCGTGCCCAAGAGAAAGATGAAGCGGTTGTTTTTTATGCCGGACATGGCTCGCAAGCTGAGGACACCAATAAGGATGAACCTGATAGAATGGATGAGACTTTAGTCTTTCATGATGCGCGTAGTGATGGCATCAGCGATATGCTCGATGATGAATTTTATCAACTGCTACAACAACTTTACGCAAAAACCCATCATATTTCTGTCTTTTTAGATTCTTGTAATTCCGGCACTGCCTTAAGGGGCGACGAAGGCTTTGTCGCCCGCTATGTTGCGCCGGTTAAGGCAAAAAAAGCTAAACGGCTGGCTTCACCAGTGAGTCGGAGCATTGATGATAGTGCGACAGGCTGGGTGGCTAGCTCATTGCCTGATGCGGTATTTTTTACTGCCGCTTCTGACGGGACTAGCGCATTGGAGAAAGGCGGGCGCGGTATTTTTACCGACGCGCTAATTACCACTCTAGGCCAAATTGGCCCTAATAAACTCACTTATGCACAAGCCGCATTAGAAAAACTACAATGGCTGGACTACAAAGCTATTACTTAAATTACAGTTTCATAATAATTTGCACACCCACCGGCCAAGGTTGACTACAATGCACTCTCACAAAATGCGGCCGACAAAGCCAAATAATTCAATGCATTGGTTGAAAATTGTTAAGTATCTCAGCGCGTGGCAATGAGGTCGAAACCATTAAATCATTCATTAATGCCGGGGTTGAACTCGGAAAAACAATTAATGAGATGGATGTGGTTAACGTCAGGAATTATTCCTAACGCTGGAGGGGCTGCGTTGGAAGCCTTATCAAAGTATTTAATAAGTTGTACTAGTCTCAAACCTGATCGGACAGTTACCGAATTTTTAGGGTGCCTACCAAGTTAGATTGAGACTAGTACAAATAAGTTTTTCTGCTATTTACAATTTGTTCAGAAACAGTTCCTTTCTCAGTAAAAACAATAAAAGGCACCCATAATCTTAAGTCATTAATTTAGTGCGAATTTACAACATAGATGCCCTTAATGCATCAGATGCATTACTCTTGCCTTCCAAGTAAATTTTGATAAAACTTGTCATTAATTCAGCGGTAACCTTATCGTCAACATTCCATAAACTAACCACCACTTCACCAGCCCCTGCAATTTTGAACGCACGCGCCAACCCTATGATGCCTGCGTCTTCAATCTTGCCTAACCCCGTTTGACACGCACTTAGCACTACTAGTCTTGCCTGACGAAGAGAAAGGTTTTGAATTTCTTTTGCAGCTAGCCGACTTTCATTAGCATTTGCACATGACAAGGCGTCGAGCACTGGTTTGCAGGGCTAGAACTGGGCGAGGACGCGATCCCTGACGAGACCACAATCTTAAATTTCCGGCACTTGCTGGAGGAACACAACCTGACCAGTGCCCTCTTTGAAGGGGTCAAGGCGTACTTGGGTGAGCAAGGCTTGTGCTGTCGGGCGGCAGCATCGTTGACGCGACCATCATCCACGCGCCACCCTCGACCAAGAACCAAGCCAAGGCGCGTGACCCTGCGATGGGTTCGACCAAGAAAGGCAACACTTGGCCTTCCGGGATGAAAGCCCACATCAGCGTGAATGCCAACAGCGGCCTTGTCCACGCCGTCGGCATCACCACGGCGAACGACCATGACAACAGCGTCATCGGCGAACTCATCCGGGAGGATGAGCATGCGGTGTTCGGCGACAAGGGATATTACAGCGAGCAAACCAAGCGGAACAGGAAACAGCCTCGGTCAGGACAAAAGTGGAGTATGTCTTCCGCGTCGTCAAGTGCCCGTTCAGCTACCGGAAGACCCGTTACAAGGGGCTCGCCAAGAACGCAGCGCAGGTGTTTCGCTGATGGCCTTGGCGAACGTGTACCAAGCCAGGGCGACTTTGCTGGCGGCTACAGGATAGCTGCGCCTAGGCCACCCTAGACCGGGCAATCAGGGTATAAACAACCCGTTGGGCAGTGCGTTTTGTCCCAGTTTGAACCTGAAATGATAAATAAAGGAATAAGAGACAAAAAACGATCATATTCAAAAGCAGTTTCACTATAACCAATTTGGTATTCATTTTCTGTGAAATATTGCCTTGAAATATTTGTAGGTCTGCTTTTGCAGTCTCGAAGATTTTAATTTAACAACTTTCAACTACTGCTTATAGCCGATCTTTCAAAAATGGTTGATATGAGCCACAGTCCGGTTTAGAGAAGTATCCATAAATTTTCTATCTTATTGTTTTTATTTGCATTGTAGCCAACTATGCATTTTCTGCTTATTCGAATAACCGCCTATCCCAAATGACTTCCTTAGGTTCTGAAACAATCAATTTCTTGGCATCTGGATGAATTGGATTAACTAATGCGTTTCGATCCAATTTCGCAACGACTGAAGGCACAATTAATATGGCTGACTTCGCTTCCTTTAACCATTGATCCCCAAAATCTCTAGCGGGGGTGCTGTTTTCAGAGTCCCACCCTTCAGGAAGGCTGTTTTCATCAGCAATTTGAATTGAAACACCGTCAGGCACGACCACAATAACATAGCGTTGAGTTGAAGGAATCCGCCCAATGTTGGCGTGTGCCAGAACTTCCAACAATGCACAAGAATAAGTCAAAGAACCATAGATAACCGGTTTTCCTGGGCTGTTCCATCGACCGCCAATCAGTGCCGCTCCGGTTCCATCCCAAATGGGATGCCGCTCGTCAGCTATCCTGAATAACTGCACTAGGCAGCAATTCCATAATATAATTGCCAGAGCAATTCTTCGACCCGGCGGGCACCCAGTTCAGTCAGGGATACATCCAGCGGGGCTTGATCTTGTAATAGCGGATGCGGCGTATGTAAAAATTGTCGGGCATCATTGTCCGTATTCCAGACGTATTGAGCTGTCGCATAGATTCTGGCTAGGCGTTCGGTACGTTCTGATTCCTCGGCACTTAATTTGTCGCGGCGGCGCTTATAGGTTGCTTCAGGTATTATCCGGTACAAAAGTTGTTTGCGCTCCTCGCTATTCTTGCCAACATTGTCCACAATGGCTTTCAACGCATGCTTGGGCAAACCAAGGGACACCAACTTATCCAGTTCGGCGAAAGTATGGGGAACTGGGATTATTGACATTATGGAAGCGATTTTTTCTGGCGTTACGAGCAACATATTTTGACCCTTTAAGTATCATTTGCTTTATTATAATGAAGCATATGATACTTTTAGTCAATTTTTCTTTACAAAGCCTATCCGCTCGAAATAAACATCTAAATTTCTTGCTATGTAAGTGACCGAGTGTTATTTGGTCACTTACAATTACAGCAAATTATACTTCCGTTTGTTCAGCCATTTCCAAGGCATCATCGACCTCTATACCCAAATAACGCACGGTACTTTCCAGTTTGGTATGTCCTAAAAGCAATTGCACCGCTCTGAGGTTCTTAGTCCTTCGGTAAATCAATGATGCTTTTGTCCTGCGAAACGAATGGGTTCCATAATCGGCAGGGTTAAGCCCGATGCTGGCAACCCATTTCTCCACTAACCGTGCATATTGCCGTGTGGTGATATGGGGTGAACCATGAATACGACTCGGAAACAGGAAGTCTTCGCTTTTGAGTTTAGCTTGCTTTATCCAGTCCGTAACTGCGGTTCTGGTTTGTTCGGTAATTTCGAATTGTACCGGTTGATGGGTTTTTTGTTGCATGACCATCGCCCGTTTTGATGCCTGTTCACCATGGGCGACATCACGGACTTTCAGTTTAACCAAGTCACAGCCACGGAGTTTGCTATCAATGGCCAGGTTAAACAAGGCAAGTTCCCTGGAGCGTTTGCCAAGTTGAAGCCGGATTCGGATTTCCCAGACTTCTTTCAATTTCAGGGGAGGTTTCTGCCCCATCAGCTTGCCTTTGTTCCAAGGCTCTTTAGTTGATTTCTGTATTTTAATCTGGGATTGTGGGTTGAATTGGGGATCAAGCATAAGTTCTGTGTTCATGGCACATACTCCATTTTTGTTGAGGGAGTACGTTAGACTCAATTGCCTATTAAAGTATTCTCAATACCCGACATTCAAATAATTCAATTTTGGCTAAAAGTGAATGTGACAGTCCGACCCACTGCAGTCTGTGGAGCAATTTTTCAATTGTTCCTGAAAGCAAGCATACATCAATGATGGGAATCATGCGGCAGGTTATGCCGCGCAGGAACGCCGGTGCTTCTTTGGGTTCAGTGTGGCTAACCGCGCCCTACGCTGGGGTTACGGCCGTACGCGGTATTATGCCTAAATTGACCTGCCGCTAGCCATATCAAAAGCCGCCCAAATAATCCAGTTTGCCTAGTTCAACCCCGTTATGGCGCAAGATTGCGTAAGTGGTGGTGATATGGAAATAAAGATTGGGTAGCACAAAATTAAGCAGGTAAGGCAAACCAATAAAATCTCTATCAATTCCGCGTATTTTAAAAGTGATGGCAAGGTCCTCGCTGCCCTTGATTTGTTCCGGGGTTAAGCTTTGGACAAAAGCAATGGTCTTGGCAATGCGCGTTTGTAAGTCGGCAAACGTGGCCTCATTGTCTTCATAACTGGGCACTTCCAACCCAGCCAAACGGGCAGCGCAACCTTTGGCCATATCTGTGGCTATTTGGACTTGCTTGCTCAGTGGGTACATATCCGGTGCCAGTCGGTAATTTATGAATACTGTCGGGTCTATGTTTTTCGCTTTTGCGTGGGCATCGCCTTTTTCGAGTATTGCCGACAGGTTGCCCAGCATTTTGACGAATACGGGTATTGAGGCTTGGTGCATATCAATTGGCATAATGTTCTCCGTTGTCAGTTAAAATTTACATGCCCACAAATTGGCGTTCCAGTGCCTTGGGGTTTTTCGCCCATACTTCGCTTACCTGCAAAGAAGTCGGATCTGGAAAAATATCTTCCTGGTCGGCAATAATACCTGCAACAATGTTTTCGGCAGTGACCTGTGCGCTTGTTTTCGGCATGTCCAATCCTTTAGCCATGTCAGTATCAATAGGCCCAGGAAAAACGCCATGCACCGAAATGTTTTTGGTTTTTAATTCTGTACGCATCGCCTGGGTCGCTGAGAAAAGTGCCGCTTTAGAAGCGCTGTAGCCCGCGACACCTGCCATGCTGGCAAGGCTAAGTACGGAAAGTAGATTAACAATGGCACCCCCGCCTTGTTTTTCGAGCACGGGAATAAAGCTTCGGGACAGACGCTGAAAATCTTGGAAACGTAGCGCTAGCGGAGTGAAGATTTTTAGTCCCCAGAAGCGATAGGGCTGGGCGATTCCACGTAGCGCAGTTTGCGGAGTGGAATTGCAAAGCATTCCGAAATCGCGTCGAGTCATTGCGCAACGAGTTTTATGCCCCTTGCTGGGCATAAAACGAGGGTAGCAGGACGGCTGGGGCTGCCGCGTACCCACGGGGCATAAATAATTTTTGCCGATTTTTCGAGCAGGAGCCCGGAAAAATCTTTCGCAAAAATAGCGGCACTATCATTCAATGTGCCAAAATAATTGACTTCCATATCCTGTTTAAGAAGGCAGCTTTCTCCCGACACCACGCCTGCGTATGACAATACCCCGGCATTGTTAATCAACATATCAATATCCTGTGCTTGTGTTACCGCTTCCTGGATTTGTTTAGGGTCGCCAATATCCAGTTTGATAGGCACTACCCGTCTATCGTTGAAGGTTGGTAAATCTTCAATCCGGCGTGCCGCCGCATATATTTTCTTGACAGGTTGTTTGAGCAAGGCTTCAACAAGGGCTTTACCAAGGCCACGATTAGAGCCGGTCACAAAGATGGTTTTGTCATCGAGTTTCATAAGTCATTCCTTAAAAAGATTGATATAAAATGATTTGATTGCTTAAAATATTCACGGGTGCTTGAAATTGATTAGGTGATAGAGTAAGGATGCGTCATCCAATACTCAATTTTCGATCAAGTCCGGCACCCATCGCTAGGCGGTTAATGCAATTTACGACCGAACATAAACAAACCAAGTCGAGAACATCGCGTTCACTCCAGCCCACCGCAAAAATTGGCTCAACATCGGCATCATTAATCTGCCCTGGGGTTAACGTCAGTTTTTTTATAAACGTCAATATTGGCGTTAATTTCCCAAGTGTTAAGGTTTTTTTCTTGCTTGCATTCGATTGATTGATGTCCTGCCCATCAACATCCACATCAGATGCAAATTCCTCAAGGGTTAAACCACCGGAATCTGGGGCATTCAATGCTGAGACATACGTAATGACCATTTCCTGTACCCCTTTATTTAACGCAGAGCCCTTACTTTTGCTGTCCTCTAATAGCTTGAACAACAAAATGCCCCGACGCGGATATTTTGCAAGCAACTCTTTGAAAATTGGGCGTTCAGGATTTGCTGATAGAATTGACACTTATTCTCCTTTGACGCTTATTCAACATCTGTAACGTAATAACAAGGTTGGGCATTCAACGTAAAATCGGTCTCAAGATGACCATTCCCTCACCGAATGAGAGAATCAACCTTACTGGTTTTCCAGCGCAAATTTGTCCAGCAACACCGACATACGTGCGATGATTTGTAGGATCGTTCCTTCTAGTGCCAAGGCGAACCAGACTGAAATCACGAAACCGTAATGCACGGGCGAAGCGAAGAGTTCCTCCCGAAACCAGAAGGTATGCCCCCATTCGTTGTAACCGACTGACGGCAAGAGCATGAACGGGCCGACGACAGCCAGCGTTAACGGCACCGATATTTTTTTCTCGTACAACGGCAGCCTTGTCCGTGCATACAACCAAAGCCCCATACCCAAAATGGTATAAAGTGGAAAGCCCAGGTAAAACACCACAATATGGTTAGGGGTGAACGGCGTGTCACGTACGGCGGCCTGGTGCCACGCATTGTCCTGTTCGCCAAAATAACTGCCCGCCCAATACACCGCCATGCCGTAAACTCCACCCCACATGATGAAGGTAAAATAACGTGTGATTTCTTCACGGGTTGACAAGGCTTGCATTTGCTTGTCGCGTGTAAGCCAAAGGTAGCTTGCGATTGCCATTGCTAAAATAACCTCCAGCGTGATTTCTATATAAAACAACCTTCGCCAATAGACGTCGAATATCGGCATGGTTGAATCCAATCCGGTATCCATCGCATAAGCGCCCTGGTACAGCCGTATGCCGACATACATGGCGCACACAGCGAAAAGGGCAAGGCCGTATTTGTAACCATCCCGCAAGTACCAATATTGATTAGGGTTGGCAGATAAATTGGCTTTTATTTCTGATGCTTGGGTTGACATGATTCACCTCTATTTTAGGGTTAGATTAATTAGTGCCGAAGTCAGGTATGACAGGCGCAGTTATACTGGCTAAATAGCGTTCGCCTGCGTTGTCATAGAAAAACAACATCGCCCCGAAATTGCTGTCGGTGTCTTTGGTGATGCTGGCCAGTTTTTGATTGTGCCAAGCGACATCGCTCGCGTTAATCGTGAGCGTAGTCGTTGTTCCTGGGGCAATGGGGGAGTTGGGTTGCACATCAAGGCCTTTTTCGACCGCAAGCTCTTTGGGATAGTTGCTGTCAAAACGCTGCAACGCCGGATTAAAAAACCGTAAAGTTGCCGAATTGAGTTCACCCAGTTCGACTGGCTTATCGGACTTATTGGTGACTTCCATTGTAAGTTGTAAGGAACGCTGCGCGACCACATAAGTCGCCCGTTTTGTTTTGACAACGACATCGTGTTTCATCGGCAGCGGCTCAATTTCTGTGCGGCCTGTTTGCAACGGGATGCTTTCTGGATATTTCTGGTCGGCTTGGACAAAAGAGATGGTTATCAACACTAATGTGCCGATAATGCCGAAGCCGCCCACTTTACGGTCCAAAGGCGTAATTAAAGTGTCTTCATCACCGGCAAGGGTTTGTTTGTAGCGCGGAATAAACATTGGCCGACGTAGCCACCATAGCAACCATATAGCGGCTATTCCCAGCCAGACCAAATGCCACATTATGCCATTGGCAGTGCCGTAAGTTTCCAAATCGACGGTTTCGCCAGCCAGGGTTGTGACCGGATTCTTGAAATCCGCCGCCGCACCTTGCACGTCTATCCACATCCCTGGCCCCACAATCACGCCGATGTCCCGCAAGTTCATCATGGGATGGATGTGATAACGCCCTGGCACCCGTCCTTTAAGCACCAACTTGAAGTCATAATCGCCACCCAGCTTTAAGGCCATCGAGTTATTTACGATAGCCCCATTGATGTAGGTGGCGGTACGTACCAATACCGGCGTGGGTATCGCCAAATTAAGGAAAGCGGAATCCGGTTTCACCATCGAGTTCGGCCAATCCTCCGCTACATGAAACCGTCCGCTCAAGACGATTTCTTGGTTTACATCCACCGCGTTCTTCGACCATTGGATGTCGTACCATTGGATAGTCCGCATCCGTATGAAGGGTTCCAGTGCGCGTTCGCCGTGGGCAAAGAGTTCGGGGCTGAACAGCAATAGGGCAAAAACCCCAAATTTAATGATTCGCTTGGTTATCATGTTCATAGTGTTATCCTTGGTTAAAGCTTGGGATCAAAACTTGTCGATAAAGCGGGTGGTCGAAAACAGCTTGCCGATATACGACCATAACCCATACAGCGGTACGGCAAGCACGGCGGCACAAAATGCGGACAGCGGTGTTGCATAGGTGTCGTAAGTACGCAGCACACCCCGTTCGATGATGCGGAGATATTCCGGCACACCCGGGCGGATATAGCTGTAACCCGACACATCGGCCAAGGTCATCAACGAACCGTTATATTCCACAGGCTGGTGGAAAGGCGCAAAGATCGCCCAATTGGCAGGGTAAAACACGGCACCGAACAACATGCCGCCTAATATGGCCGTGACAAAAAAGCTGCGGCTGGTCAGCAAGACAAAATCAAGCAATAAGGCACCCGGAATCAGCGTTGCCGGTAACACCAGGTTAATGGGGTAATTCGTCCAGAGATGGTAGGCAAACCAGCGGGTAATAGCCATCCCGAGCAACAAACAAACCGTGCAAACTGTCGCCCCAATCGGCAAGCGCAGATGTTTCCATAAGCCATACTGGATAGCCGCCGGAAAGCTGATGCCCATCAGCGGCGTGACTATTGGCCACCATTGTCGGTCTTTCCAGTCCAGCCAGAAATCCCAATCACCCACGGTCAAGATCATCGACAAGTGGTAAGTGCCGATGATGACCAACAAAATCGGAACCAATAAGAGAAAATCGAAAATTCGTGAAATCCTTGCAATTTCAGCGGCTTTACTGATAGTTATGGATTGAGAAACCATGTTGTCACCTCATTGAGTTAAATTAGTTACGAATACAAAGTTTGAATAATTATTGTTAATGGCCTGGGACACCTGCATTCAAGGCGTTTATTTTGAGTATTAAAAAGGGCGGCTTTGCAGTCTTCTCGCCTGCATTCAGCACTGCTGACCGGTGCAGTTGGTTGACTACGGCAAATAACTCCCGACCAGCACCAAAACTGAACGAATCCACCCAAGCCAGTTCTTTGGACTCAGCCAAGTGCTTATATTGACGGTCAGGCGAAATAACCCCGATAGCATTCGCCGCCAATTCACCTAAGTAGATGTTATTGGCTTGGTCTATGGTGATGCCGTCACAGAGCGGCTTGTCACTATAGCGTTCGACATGGCTAGCCAATTCGGAATCTTGCGCTTTAAGGTTGGCCAGTTCTTGCGCCTTAATCCGGTATAAGCTCGTCCCTGACATCGCGCCGAAATATAGCCACTCATTGTTATGATCCAAGGCAATGGGATTGACGCCAATCGTCGGTTTTATGAGAGTGCCGTCGTCGTTCTTGATGGCAACCTGCCTGCCTTCAACCTTGAGATAGATCGGCTCTGGTGTGACACTTGAATGGCCTTGCAGCACCCGCCGTGCCGATTTTGTGTTTAAGTCAACGACAATGAACGCGGCATCTTTGCCATTGGCCGGATCAGCGATGTAAATGCGTTGGCGTTGCTCGTCGATGGCAAAATCATTCACAAAACTGCCTTTCACCGACACCGGAATCGGCAGTTCGATCACCTGATGCAGCTTATTCAGGCGGCTATCCCAAGCAACCAGCTTGGGTACGACATTGCTACGCATCCCGTTATCCAACATCCAAACAATGCCACGGCTATCCGAACGGATGCCCAGCACGGAATCTAAGCGCACTTTTTGGCTTAATTGATATCGGTCATTTAACTCCTGGTTAGGGAACGGTGTTAAATTTCCATCTTTGCTCACCTCCGCAACTGAAAATTTAGGCTGATAAAATTGGTGAAGGCTGACAATCATCCGACCATCCACGGTAACCGTAATATTGCCGGGCGCAACTTCTACTTTTTTTAAAATTTCATAAGGTTTAACGTCCCCAGACCAGACTGGCTGTGCGATTAAACCTAACAAACCCAAAATAACTATAAGCATGTTTTTCATATATTTATCATATTGTTATCCGTGAAATACAACATAAACCTGATTGTAAGCTGCCCAGTTATGGCGTCTTGAAGACAAGACATAAAGCATCCTTTTATTTAGATGATGTATAACATCTAAATAAAGATTATACTTGTCATCTATAAATGTCAATAGGAAATTAATCTATGCGGCGTACCAAACAACAAACCGCTGAAACGCGTCAACAAATTGTCAAATCGGCTTCCGCCTTATTCAGGGAACGTGGTGTTGATGGGGTGAGTGTCGCCGAAGTCATGGACAAAGCCGGACTGACGCACGGCGGCTTTTACAAGCACTTTGAATCGAAGGAAGCGCTACTGACTGAAGCCATTGCGGATGCGTTTGCTAATTCCATGTGCGCTTGGGAAGAAACGATAGCAAAACAGGCGGATGGCCAGCTTACCATCCAGGCCTTGATCAATTTATATCTTTCTGAGAAACATTTAAATGACACAGCCTTCGGCTGCCCTGCGGCGGCGTTAGGCACGGAAATAGCCCGGTATGTGGGTGGCTCAAAAAAATGTTTTGCCGCAGGCGTTAAAGGAATGATAGGAGTATTTGAAAAACACTTAGAATGCGAAAACGCTTCTGATCGGAAAGACCTAGCGGTGACGACCGTAGCCTGCCTTGTCGGCACGCTGATGATTGCCCGTTGTGCGGAAAACGACAAAACAGCACAAAGTTATACAGAGGCATCAAACAAAACCCTGCTGCGGTTTTTATCTTCCCTCAATCCACGAGTGATTGAAGGCGCGAAGCATTAGCGGGTATTTTGATATTTGAGAAAGGAAGTTCCAAAACACTGGGATTAAAAACTTGGCAAATGGGTTTTGAGTTTGACCCAATTTCGCGAACACTACAAAGCGTCATCTTTAGCAACCAATGATCTATATTTAAGCCTAACCCGAATATCCCATGAAAAAAGCGGACAAATCCTGTAGAGTTCTATAAAATTCAGTTGCTTACATTGAATATGAACAAGGACTTGCCCGTGACAAACTGTACCGCAACCAAAATAGAATTTCCAGCTTTTAAACGCCGAAAAATCGAAGCCCGATTCAGTGGCGGAGCTATCACCAGTGACGGCGGTGTGTTGCTATTGAGGAGCATTGATCAGCGTTTAAAACTGACCGCACAGGTTGCTGCGCTGATCAGTGACCCGAGGGATCCGGACAGAATCCAACATCAGGTGGTTGATTTGCTACGGCAACGGGTTTATGGGTTGGCGTGTGGTTACGAAGATTTAAATGACCACGATACCTTGGGCAACGATATTGCCTTCCAGACCGCGGTCGAAAAGGATCAGGTTTTGGGTAGCCGTTCAACCTTGTGCCTATTTGAACAACAGGCGGATCGAATGCTCATGTGGCGACTCCATGAGCAATCGCTGGAACAGTTTGTCGACTCTTTTCCCGCGCCGCCGGAATCCTTAATCCTCGACTTTGACGCTACTGACGACCTGGTGCATGGGCAGCAGGAAGGCCGGTTTTTTCATGGTTATTACCGGCATTATTGTTTTCTGCCGCTCTATGTCTTTTGTGGCGATCAGTGTCTGTTGAGTTATTTACGTCCCAGCAATATTGACGGTGCCAAACACAGTTGGGCGCTGTTGGCCAAACGCTTGCGCCTGCTTGGCCTGACGTTTCGATTACGTTGCGTGGGGACAGCGGCTTTTGTCGGCATAAAATGTTGGGCTGGTGCGAGCGCAATGGTGTCAGTTATATTGTCGGATTGGCCCAAAACCCGCGCCTTAACCGGTTAAGCCAACCCTGGGCAGATCAGGCCAAGAGCCAATTTGAAGCCCAGCAACAAAAACAACGCCTGTTTACCGAACTGCACTACCAAGCAGGAACATGGAAGCGCCAACGCCGGGTTATCCTCAAAGCCGAACACATGAGCCAAGGCAGCAATCCACGCTATATCGTCACCAATTTGTCGGGCGACTCGCAACACCTTTACGAAAAGGTCTATTGCGCCCGGGGCGAGATGGAAAACCGGATCAAAGAGCAGCAGTTGGACTTGTTTGCCGACCGCACCAGCTGCAGCCTATGGTGGCCAAACCAATTCCGGTTGCTATTGTCGACGCTGGCTTATACGCTGATGGCGGCTATTCGCAGGACATACCGAACTGGCACACGCAACTTGCGGCACAATTCGGCTGAAACTTTTTAAGGTCGGCGCCGTGGTGATCCGCAATACCCGGCAAATCCGGCTGTTACTCAGCAGCAGTTATCCTTATCAAATGTTGTTTCAATCGGTCTGCCAAAAACTATGCCCTGATTGACCCAATAGTGTGCTGTTCCCGGCACGTTAAACAAGGGGGCAAGGGCAAGCTCGCCTGAAAAATGGTAAATACCTTTCAATACAGGCTTATGGCCTCCATTTGTCGGCAGAACACACCGGATTCAAATTTTCTGACCATCTTGCTGAAACTTTGAATGGCTCATGAAATATGTGGGCTAAACATCCTCTTAAACTTCTGCTTAGGTGGGAATTTGTTGCTTGTAATCTATTTGGCGATGGACTGCTCTTGGCCGATCTTCCCAAAATGGTTGATATGAGCCAATGTCGGCTATGGAGTAGCTAATATTACTATCATAAATTCAATAAGTTAAATTCATTTTTTAACTTTCAAGATTAAGGGAATACCGGGTATGTTTACGTTCCCCTATTCTTAACAATGCCCCCTTCATCACCAAATCTTGCAAGTCGCGAGTTGCTGTCGGACGGGTTGTACCGGTAATACTCAGGTATTTTTCTGCACTTAACCCGCCTTTGAATCCTTCCGGGCCTTCTCGGAACATTCTAGACAATACCTTCTCCTGGCGGACGTTGAGTTGTCCTCTCAAACGGTCATACAGTTTGGCTTTTTTTATCAGAAATTCAAGCCTGACTTGGGTATAGCTTTGCGCGCTTAATACGGTATCCGCAAAATAGATTAACCAGGCTGTAATTTCATTGTTTTTGTTGGCTTGTTCAAGAGCGGTGTAATAAACCTTCTTGTTCCGCTCTATGGTGTGGGCAATAGCAATAAGCGTAGGTTGCCCCAAACACTGCGCCAAGGCTTTCTCGGCAATAGCCCGACCGATACGGCCATTGCCGTCCTCAAAAGGATGGATGCTCTCAAAATAAAGGTGGGCGATACCGGCTCGCACTAAGGCGGGTAAGGGTGATTTTCCGTTGGGTACTGTCTCATTAAACCAAGTAATAAACCTATTCATTTCTGCCATGACTTGGGTCGATGGCGGTGCTTCATAATGTATTTTGGGCGAATGAATTGGCCCAGATACTATCTGCATAGGCTCTTGATGGGTTCTGTATCGCCCGATGTCATTGAGGTCACGCCTGCCATTAGTCAACATGGTGTGCCAATTGAACAGCGTGGCGTGAGATAGCGGCGATAAAAAACCCTGATACAAATCCACCATGACCTGCGCAATACCTTGTTCGGCAGGTGGAATCTTACGGTTATCAGATACTAATCCGAATTGGCGGCGGATGGATGACTGCAGGCTATCACGATCCAAATATTCACCCTCAATTTCAGAGGTTTTTAAAGCTTCATTGCTGATAAGTTCGATGGTTAACAGATTTTTTTCTTCTTCGTCAAGATGCTTGAAGGCGCCAAACAACAGGCCTGCACCAAGCAATAGCCTGTTGTCATAACCAACGAGAGGTATTTCTTCGTAACTAAAATGAGGCCAATCGGGTTGTTGCCAGTTCCAAGCCATGAGTTATATCCGTAACTTTTATAACTCATATTAATATATTTTATGATTTATAAAAAGATATTTTATTCATCATCCTCGATAATTGAGTCCTGTACCATCATTTTGTGAGATATATATTTCTAAATGGAATCCTCCATACCGGCCATTTAAAAAATTGATTTTTTCATTTTGATGAACGTGACAATCGACCCACTGCGGTCTCTCAGTAGAAAATATAAAAAAATCCTAAGCAGACCCTCAATGAATTTTTAGAAACACGTATCTAGCAAAACTGTCACATTTTCTCACTCTTTAAAATAATTTTTTTTCCGAAAATTCGGGATAAGAATCCACAAATTTTATCTATTGCCAACCTTTGTGCGGAAAAAATGTCATATTTTCATGATAAACATTTTGCAAGCCTAAATCGCTACCCACGCTTGAATGTAGACAGATGAAACCCTTTCGCCTAAATTTATCAAGAGGTCTAGTACCCGATGGCTTACAGGTTAGTTTCTTCGTCGGGCCACAATCAGAAGCCCGATTTTCGTTGTTTAATACACGGCGTGGAATATAATCACTGATAGGCCAACCTTTGGAACGAGATTCGTGCAATTCCAATAAAGAATCTGCCTTTGAGTCTTCGGATAAAATTATGCTTTGACCTGTTTCATTTAATAGTAGGCCTGAATTACTGGCTTCCCTTAACATCCATCTCAGTGGAACTTCAGCCGTGCGTTCTTCATCGTCACCGCCGCCAACATCTGAATGATAGCCGCGAAACCAAACTTCCTTGATTTCTTGCTCTTGAAAACGATTGTCAAATCCATCCGGCTCAATACAACTTTGGTTTTTAAGATCGCAGTCTAACCAACCCCAAGTTGTATGGACAAACCATGCCCGGTGTTCGTGAATAGCCAAGGCATGACAGATTTTTTTAACGATTGGATTATGTCTTAGATGAGGCAAACTAATGGGGTCAACTCCGCCGTAAGATTTGACCGTATCCCATATTCCTAGAAAATGAATTTGGCATTCCCGTACTTGATAACGGTCTTTATACTCTTGAATAAGTTTTTTATTGGCTTCGTCATTACTGTGCGGCTCATACAGTTTATAAGCCGTTGCGAAAAATTTATCAAAATCGATAGAGTTGTCAGCTATTTGTTGTGACGGCAAGCCGCATCGATATACTAATCCGGCAAGGGCGCGAACGGTAAAGGCACCTCGGCTGAAGCCAAACAGATAAATTTGATCCTGCTCGCCTTCATATAGCTTGGCAAGTTCCTGATACATTTCTTTTAGGTTATCAGGAAATCCAGTGCCAACTAATAACCCGCCTAAACGGGATATTGGCTCGATGTATTTATACGTTGGTTTTGGAAGGATAATCAGGCCATCCCTTTTGACTCCAGGTTCCTTCTTGAAGGCTTTGACTTTTTCCACCAATTTGGGATTGGTACCAATGCCTTGGTCATAACAAACAACTTGCTTAACAGGATTATCCAGTCTCACTGATTTGATCAAACGAGTAACATTTGAAATCTGTTTGGCAAAGGTGTTACCGGTTCCATCTGAGCAAATAACAATATTTTTAGCCATTTTTCAGCCCCTCTGGTTCCTTCGTAGATTTTATCTATCTAACTTTTCTACGCTTGCGTTTTTTTAATTATTATTTGGCCTTCAAGTTCGATTTTGATATATATAGTTTACGAAACTGGCCGGCTTGTTTGTTTCGTTAGGCGATATTCGCTATTATTCATACGGTGGTACCTCTGGTGCTTTCCGCCATTATGTTAATAGCTGAATTAAACGCCGTTAACGCGGACGATGGGGTAGACCGTAGTTGCCACTTCTGCTAATTGCCGGGTGGGTGTGTGTCCCACCAGCTGGACAGACAGATACTTCTGACTGTGGACCAAAGAAAAGGCCTTGGCACTTATTACACCAGCGCCATTGGTCTTGTCTGCTGGAATCCTCGCGGACATTGTGAGGTAGCCCGTAGTTGCCGCTTCTGCTAATTGCCGGGTGGGTGTGTGTCCCACCAGCTGGACAGACAGATGCTTCTGACTGCGGACCAAAGAAAAGGCCTTGGCACTTATTACACCAGCGCCATTGGTCTTGTCTGCTGGGATCCGCCGTGGCGTTGTGAAACAGGCTATAATTGCCACTTCCGCTCTGTGTTAGTGGCGCATGCGTGCCACCGGATGGGCAGCGGGAATTGGACACATTTGCATCCTCTGGCGCGAAGAAGAGCCCTTGACATTTGTTGCAGTAACGCCAACCTTCTTGCATCTCAACGTTAACATTATTATTCAATTTTTCTATTTGAATAAAGATCGAGAAAGAGCCATGAAGGGACGGATCGTCTTTATATAGAATATCTCTTATTCCTAAACCAAGGCCTTGGGCATTCTCTGAACTAAGGAATTCAGCAGTCTGATGATTTAGAGCTATAGTAACTGGGTTGAAAGTTGTTCCTAGCGCATCATTGGGATCACGCTGCAAACCGATTGGCCTTGATACCGCTGGGGGGAAGAGCGACCAGGGGCCGAACATTGATCCAACAGTTTCGATTCCAAGGGATACCGCATCAAAAACCGGTTTACTGACCGGCCATATCCCCCCAAAGATATCTTTCGCGCGCTTTCCGTACTTCGCATCTACGCCAACCTGCCAGTTGATGAAAGCATCTAAGATATTTGGCCCTAAATCCCACTCCCAAATCGTTGGAGTAATCATGTACATGGGTGACGTTTCGTCAAGCTCACCCTCCCAAATCAAAAAAGGGGGAACCCTATCGACATTTAGTGGTAAATCCACATCTCGGAACCATGGCGTTTGTGATGGAAAACGGTCGCCAGTTTGGATGCCGCCACTAGGACGCCTTGTTCCTGCCTGCACGCGATTAGGAAACCGCCAAGTGTCGCCTAAAATAGCACTTTCACTGTTTAAGGTCTCAAGTACATTTCCATTCTGATCAACTTTCCTAGTATTCACAGCAAAAAAGACTTCATTGCTAAACCCATCAAAATCTAGAGGGTCATCAACGCTTTCGGTTCTACACCACAACCCATTAATCGTCAGAGCATATCTAGTCATAACACACCTCATTTATCAACAATATCAAAACCGCTAGTAAACCCAGCGGGCCAAAACGCGAAAGGCCGAAATTGATGCACTTATAATGGTTGTGTTCAGAGGCCTAACAAGAAATAACAATAATTTCTGAACATTTTTTCATTTAACATATTAGGCTCAAGCTTAAATTAATTTTTTTAAGTTGTATGTCCCGTAAATTACGGACAAGATAAGATGTGATTTGCAATGAACTGGAAAAAACTTTCCCGATAACAGATTATCGGCTCCGAGATTTGTTGTTGGTTGTGCTCTTGGGTTTAGGCTTCATTAATACAAGTAAAAGAAAGTTTTCATTTAAGTTCGAATTCGATATTATTTAAGCGTGCTTCAATAACTAAGAATAATTAATGGCATGTCCTGTGTGATACGGGAAGGAGGCTGTATGAATGCATCCCAGCAGTCCTCGATTGATAAAAATGTGATTCCCATTTGCTTGACTGCATGTTTCTTAATGTTAATTTCCTCTGTCGTAAAAGGGAATGAAGGTACAAATATCAGCCCCTCAGAAAAAAAACTGGCTAAAGCTCAACTTCAAAAACCACAAAAAATCGCAGAAACTAAGTTAAATCAAGTAATTAAGCAGTAAGAGAATATTATTGAACTAGAGCCATTAACAGTTTTCGCCTCGCCTACAGACTTAAGCCTTACCCTCCCGACTTTTGAAGAATCCCAAGCAAACCTCCATGAAGTGCCAGGTGGCACAGATTTAATTGACGGTAAAAGTATCAAAGAAGGCGCAGCCGTTTCTGTCAATGATGCGTTTGCCTATAACCCAGGCATCTATGTCGGTGATTCACAAGCAGGTATCGCTGGCGGGTCGCGTATTTCAATGCGTGGTTCTGATATCAACTCTCAAATTGTCCCAATCAGCGGGATCAAATTTTTACGAAACGGAATGCCGTTTACCAATGCGAACGGGTTTACCGATACCGAAACATTAAGTTTCAACGCAATAAAACAAGTCGAGGTCTATCGGGGTGCCAATGCCATGGAGTACGGAAGTAGCAACTTGGGCGGTGCAATCAATTTCATTACCCCTACCGGTTATACCGCTAATCCTTTTACCGTAGGCATGATGTTGGGCACTAATGGTTACCTAAATCCTACGGTCAGTGCGGGCGGTATACTGGGCAAGGGTTGGGATGCGTATGGTTCATTCTCCTATATCAATTCCAACGGTAACCGGAGCAACAGCGACCAAAAATTATTTTATGGGTACGGTAACTTGGGTTACCGCTGGAATAAAAGCCATGAATCACGGCTACATGTCGATATCCAAGACATTAACTTCCCATCAACCGTTTCCATTAACGTTAAAACAATTAAACGAGAACCCCCATCAAAGCTTGGCCAACCCCAATGACCGTCCTTCAGGCTTTCCGGTTTACCGTGTGGATTTACAGCATACTATACGATTAAATGGCGGCGGCCAATTCGATGTCAGTGCCTACAATTTCAGAAAAGATAACCGCTACTTTTTTCAGGACTTCGGTCTCTATTATGACCTGTGGCAAGATGCGGGATTTTCCTGGCGGCATCAAATTAACGGCCAATTGTTCGGCTTACAAAATAGGCTTGTTTGGGGTGGGTTAGCCCAATGGTTATGGATTAAAGACCGCGAATACCAACCCACATCGGCCAGTACCGGTTTACTGCGGTTTTATGAACGCGATCATTGGCGTAATATTGAAGCCTATATCCAAGACCAATTAAACTTGACCGATGATTTTACTTTGGTTGTTGGCGGCCAAATCAATTACCGGAGTGTTAGTTTTCAACACGAGTTCCCTGAATTAGAGCCGGCACTTAAAAGCCCAGCCGACCAGGATTTTTTCAACGTTAACCCAAAGATGGGTTTTACGTGGCAAATTAACCCTAAAGTGCAAGTCTACGGTAATGTCAGCCGCAGTTCCCAGCCACCGCCCTTGCTTGATTTAAAAGATATATTCCAATCCCCAAAGTTAACCAGCCAAACCGGCACAACAGTGGAAATAGGCACACGCGGGGGCGACGAAATATTAAAGTGGGATTTTTCTGTATACCATGCATGGCTTAACCATGAGATATTAACGGTGCCAATTCCCCCCAACTTTACCAATTTCAATACCACCAACGCCAAAAACACAGTCCATACGGGACTTGAAATAGGCTTGGAAAGCACTATCCCCTTAGATATTATCACTAACAATGACAAAATAAGGTTGCGTGGCAGTTATACCTGGAGCCGGTTTGAATTTGACAATGACCCGAAATTAGGCAATAACCGCTTACCCGGTATTCCCGAACATAATGGACGTTTCGAGGTGCTATACCAACATCCCCACGGGTTTTATTTCGGCCCCAATGTCACTGCCGTCAGTTCAAACTGGGTGGATTTTGCCAATACTTTGTCTGCTCGCCCATATGTACTCTTAGGGGCACGAATAGGCTGGGATGATGGCAAGCATTGGAAAGTATTTGTTGATGGTCGCAACCTGACTAACGAATATTATGCCGCATCCGTCTATGTCACAGGTGATGTCAATGCGCCTGACCCATTTGGACGGGGAACGGTACTTTTCAACCCTGGTGCAACACGGACGGAGTTGGAGCGCGAGCGGAAGCGTAGTCAACATGCAAGGCCATCCGACACGGCGTCAAGTCATTTGGGCAGTCGTGATGCACAGCGTACCGAAG
>NZ_JBEBKJ010000067.1:0-20768 GCF_040079455.1 Methyloglobulus sp.
AAGACAGTGTGTCCATGCGGTATCCCTCTTTTGTTGAAATGGGAATACTCTGCCAAATTTAATGTGTCATTGTTAGATGGGATTGATTGAGCGTTAACAGAGCAGCGCCACTTTACGCCTAAATATTACACCACAACCCAAAGCCGAGCGGGCGAGGGAACCCGTTACCCGGTCACGGGGGCTTGTCAGGGGGCAATTCCCGTCCACAAAAATGAAACGCATGGTTGCGTGGGAATCGCAGTTGGAGCAAAAAGCCTGTTATCACTTCGAATATTCACCAGCCGTCGTTGCGTTCCGGGAGCAGCCGGAAACCCTGTGTTTTCCATACCAAAACCGTATGTGTGAGTATACGCCGGACTTTCAGTTAACCCTCTTTGACGGTGAAATCTGTTATGTCGAAGTAAAGCCATTATCCAAATTGTTCAAACCGGACATACTTGAGCGGCTGCAACTGGCACATCAGTTTCTGGCGGAAAAGGGCTACAACTTCATCATGATTACCGATGAAGAACTGAACTATCCGACCCGAATCAGGAATTTGTCGATATTGCGCCCCTATTTGCGCTTTGAGATTCCTCCTACATCACGCAACAAGCCATCGACTGGTTGTCTTACTCAAGCAATCCAACCCTCGAAGCCTTGGGCCACTTTGTGGACTCGAAAACCACGGCTTTTGCCTTGCTTGCCCAGTTACATATCCGGTTTGACCTGGAAAAACCACTCGCCAATTCAACCTTACTTTTTTTGACACGACAGGAGATCAACATGAAACTTGCCTCTTTGCATTCCGGACAGGACCTGATTTTAGACAATGTACCGTACCGGCTCATCCGTATCCTTGAAGACGGCCAGTGCCAGTTGGAGCGGAAAAGCGACCTTGCTTTAAGCAGTTATTCCAAGCAAGAACTGCTAGGCCTCATTGCCAGCGGAAAACTCATATTATGCGGGCAGGAAAGCGTTACAACGCTTCCAGAAAATTAGAGAGTGATTTAGCCTCCTATTCAGAACATATCCAACAGCAAGTTCGATACCGCCTTATTTACTTGAAAAAGGTTGAAGAGCTTAATGGTGAAAACGTCACTTGCCAAAATTTACCTAGGGCAATTAAGTTGGCTGCAGAGGAAAATGCCGATCCGCACCCACCGTCAGCACTTTCTGTTTCCGATGGTGGAAACGATGGATAAAAGCTGATAGGTCGGTAACCGCCTTAATTAAAAGGCCAAGGGGTCCCAAAAATAGGCATCGGATAACCAAGGCTTTGGAGCAGGAAGCCCAACAAATCATTGAAGAAATATACCTGAAACGCGAGGGCGAAAGTATCCAAGATGTCTATGATGCCCTTGACCGCAAAATCAGAACCCTGAACAGGAATCGAAATACCCCTATTCCCACGCCCAGCAGGGCAACTGTTTATCGCTATGTTCAATCATATGACAAATACGTGGTCATGGCAGCCAGAAAAGGCAAGCAGGCCGCCGACCGGCATTTTCGGGCTACTGGCATGGGGGCGGAACCTGCCTATATTCTTGAGCGTGCCGAAGTTGACCACACCCCGCTGGATTTGTTGATTATTGATGATGTGACCGGTTTACCGAATGGCAGGCCAACCGTCACTTTTATCATTGACCGCTTTTCCAGAATGCCATTAGGGTTTGAAATCGGATTTGAGCTCCCTTCTGAACTTGCCGTGATGCGAGCCCTTAGACATGCGATTATGCCGAAAACCGATGTGTTGCAAGAATACCCTGAAATTGAAAATGTATATCCTGCCTATGGGATTAAAGTTAATTTGGTTTGTGACAACGGCCTGGAGTTCCACGCAGAACAACTGCGACGCATGTGCGCCGAGTTGGATATCGAACTTACCTTTTGTCCAAAAAAACAACCTTATTATAAAGGTGCTATTGAACGGTTTTTAGGTACATTTAATCGGCAAATTGCCCACAAGGTGTAAGGAACGACATTTTCCGATATAGAGCAAAGGGGGGATTATGATGCTGAAAACTCTGCCTGCCTAACATTAAGTGAGTTTAAAAAACTACTCCACGTCTGGCTGGTTGACGTTTACATCCAATCGCCACACAAGGGTCTTGGTGGCATCACCTCTGCGCTGGCTTGGAAAGACGGCCTGAAAATCATTGAGCCGATTTTGCCAGAAAGCAAAGAAAAGCTAGATCTGATTTTGTCTATACAGCAAGCCCGAAAATTAAACCACGAAGGTGTGCAATTTAAAGGGCTGATGTACAACTCGACGGAGTTGGCCACTTTACGCAAACGCGGTGTAGCCACTGTCACCATCCGAATTAACCCGGATGACTTGGTGGCGATATGGGTTTTTGATGAGCATCAAGGAGATTACCTCAGGGTTCCCTGTACCTACCCTGAATATGCCAGTAAGCTAACTTTGTCACAGCATCTGTTAATACGCCAACACAATAATCAAACCAATTCGGAACGTGTAGACATAGACTTATACCAGCGCGGCAAAGATAAACTAAGGCAACTGATTACGGAGGTCAGCAACAGCAAAAAAATCAGCCAGCGCAAAAAGGCGCCCGCTACAACACGGAAGCACTCCAACAATCGGTCTATTCATCCAATACGTTACAGGCAAAAGTGATTAAACCGTCTGACGATGATTATCGGACTGACAACATCCCCGACTTTGAAGTGGACACCAAGGAGTTTGAACATGATTAGTCAAAGTATGATAAATCAGAAGTCGGCTGACGTTTTAAGTATGGTTATTAAGCATCCATCCTTCAATGATGCCTATCAGTTGATAAGAGAGGCCTACCATTTCAAATTGCAGACCGGATTGGCTCAAAACTATTTAGTAGTCGGGTCATCTGGCACAGGTAAAACTCATTTAAGTGAATTTTTGGGTAAAGAGTTTCCTGCAACCGAAAACACTGATGGGATAAATATTCCGCTATTGGTGGTAGAAATTCCGTCTAAGCCAACCATCAAAAATCTGGCCGAAGAAATGTTGGTGCAATTGGGTGACCCTCTTTATTACCGAGGATCGGCGATTCAGAAAACAACTCGTATTTTGCAATTGATCAGGGCTTGCCAGATAAAGTTAATCATCTTTGATGAAATGCATCACTTTGTGGATCAAGTTAATAAAAAAGCTCCTGCGGAAGTTGCCGACTGGCTCAAGTCGTTGATTAATAAAGCTCAAGTATCTACGGTGTTAATGGGCTTAGAGCAAACACAGACTATCCTGGATATCAATGAGCAATTGCGCCGCCGTTTTTGTCGGCGCATCGACTTAAAGCCCTTCGACCTTAACTGCTCGGCTAGTCGAAGCCAATTCCTCGGAGTCATCAAAAAAATCGATGAGGCCTTGGCATTGCCGTCACCATTGGACTTGCAACAAGAAAGTATTGCAAGGCAATTGCATTTTGCAACCTATGGTCTCATGGGTTACATCGTCAAGCTGATGCTTGGTGCTTTCCATATCGCAAGAAGTCGAAATCTGCCAGGGATTGACCGCCAATGCCTGGAACAAGGCTTCAGTGACTACGTATGGGTTGAAGGGGTGGGCAAGCTGAATCCCTTTAACCCACAGTTCATAGGTGAACGGTTGGATAAGCGCGGCATGATCTTTTATAAGCCATCTGCTTTAGAGGTCATCATTAACAAAGGGAAAAAATTATGACAGATGAACAATTAACGCTTATTTGTCTACCTGTCCGTACCCATTTTTTTCCTGATGAAAACCCGGTTAGTTTTCTGGTTCGGCTTGCCAAGCTGAATATGTACCCTTCTTACCGATGGTTACTGTCAGGTAAAGGCGCAGGGACAATTAATTACCAACTGTTGTACGGTACGATGTTGGCGACGGAGTGGGTTGGGTATAAGTATCATAATTCTGAAGCTCAAGATATCTGTGATTTACCCAACATCCATATCAATTCCTCGAGGCTGCGATATTGTCCACTCTGTTTGCAGGAAGAGGCTTATTGGCGCATTGCTTGGCAGTTAAAATTTTCTGTTGCCTGTACTCGGCATCAAGTCTGGCTCCATGACGAATGCCCACACTGCCAAAAGGAGCAAAGCATCCTGAAAGTCGATGAAAAGCAAACTAAGTGCCTAGAGCAACTTCCCAATGCAGTCACGGTTTCCGCTCCGTCCACCGTCCTATTGATGCAACAGTTTTTGGAGACAGGTTTGGTGAATCAAGCTGATTCGTTAATAGATGACCAAGAACAGACATCGATCCTGGAACGCTGTGAACTTATTGCCTTAATGTTGAAATGGCAAGATATGGGGGAGAATCAAGCGAAACCATCAAGGCAAAAATTCGAATGTGTAAATGATTTTCAGGACGTTGCAATTCAATCTGCCGAAGCTCTTTTTTCCGAACATGGCGGGTTTTGGCGCTATTTGCAAATGTTGCACTTGTCGAACGCAAACTACATCGGCATACAGCAAAAAAGATTGGTTTATTTTTACCGGGAATTCTTCAAACAATTTCCGTCTGCTGCATTTAAACCTTTAAGGGATGTAGTCGAAAACTATGCCACAATGAACTTAATCCGGGATATTACAGAGAAGCATACGCTTTTCAGCCCAACCGCAAAAAAAGTTCAGTTGTGGTACTCATTCAAAAAAGCCAGTATGGAATATGGCTTAGCTGAGTCTGTATTGAACCGGGCGATTATTGATAAGCAAGTCAAAGTTCATTTCGAAGGGAATGGGGATTATACCAAGTGCTCCATTTACCGACCAGACTTGGAAAAAATTCTGCCCCACTTAAGGGGTCTGATTCCCGCTATCGAAGCCGCCGAAATTTTGGGTGCCACCAAAGCCCAGTTTTGCCAGTTACAACACAGCGGGTGCTTTAAATTTGAACTACCGCCAAGGCAGGATTATTGTTCTACCTGGCAATATTCAAGAACTGAGATTGAGGATACTATTGAAAATATCAACCTGGGTGCAGCATCGTTGACTCCGGATTGCCTAACAATCTCAGAATTTCTGCAACATCACATGCGTGGCTCGGTTGAGATGCCATTTTTACAACTTGTCAAAGCGATACTGTCCGGACAGATTGTCATAAGAAAAGCCGATCATGAAATTCACAAATTACGAGATTTATACCTTGATAAAAATGAATTCGAGCAATGGCTGAACTGTCTTCGGCCAACGCCGGATTATATGTCAGTGACAGATGCCGCCAAACTTTTAGAAATAAACGAGGAGTTTGCTTATCAGTTGGTGAACCGGGGCTTTCTTCACCATAAAACCGACTCCAGAAATGCCAAAGTGATTTTTCCAGATCATATACGCAAGTTTAATCAGGAGTATGTGATCTTGGCCAAGCTGTCAGAAAAGGCTTATAGGAGTTCTGTATCTATTATTGAGATGCTGGAATCATACGAAATATACCCAGTTGACAATAATGAGACGTACAAGCTTAGACAAAGACTCTATTACCGTGCGGACATTTTAAAAATAAATTGGTTGTATCGTTGTGTTGAATATTTGCCGGAGTGATTATTCCGATATTCGAAATGAAATATTTGCCCAATAGCTAATATTTTTATTAGTCATTGAAATCACAATGTTATATTTAGTTGCTGCCATTCGAACAGGAACTTTTTCAAAACCCATGTGGATACAAAGAGAACTGACGCTTAAACCCCGTGCCAGGGGCTTCCATCTGGTCACCGATGAAATCCTGGGTCAATTGCCCGAACTCAAGGGCATCAAGATTGGCACGATGCATGTCTTCATCAAACATACCTCGGCATCTTTGACCATCAATGAAAACGCCGCCCCGGAGGTTCGCGTGGATTTTGAGAGTTTCTTCAATCACGCCGTGCCCGAAAATGAGCCGTACTATCGGCATCTTGATGAGGGCAGCGATGACCTTCCCGCCCATCTAAAGGCCAGCATACTGGGCTGTAGCCTGAATATCCCAGTCAAGAACGGTCAGCCAAACCTGGGCATCTGGCAGGGCATTTACCTTTGTGAACACCGAAACCACGGTGGAAGCCGGAAAATTGTGGTGACAATAAATGGGGAGTGACAGTCAACGCCTTGCCATGCCCAATATCCCGCCAGTCTCAATGGAAGCCAAAGCCCTGATCGAAACCCGATTGGCAACCATTGCCAACGAACATCAGGTTAACATTATCTATGCCTGTGAATCCGGCAGTCGGGCGTGGGGCTTTCCGTCGCCGGACAGCGATTATGATGTGCGCTTTATTTATGCACACCCCTGGGCTTGGTATTTGGCGTTAGAAGAAGGCGGCGATGTCATTGAACTGCCCATCGAAGACAGTCCAGCCGGATTGCTTGATCTAGGCGGCTGGGACTTGCGTAAGACACTGCGTCTTCTGCGGAAATCAACCCCCGTCATCTGGGAATGGTTGCAATCGCCGATAGTATATCAAGCTGGGCAAACCAACCGATTTCGGGAATTGCACGGCGTGTTCGACCCATTTTATTCGCCGATTTCTGCCTGCCATCATTATCTGTCGATCTGCCGTAATACAATGGAACGGGAGTTAGGCGGCAGTCAGGTAAAAATCAAGAAATATTTCTACATGCTGCGGCCCTTATTGGCAGCGATGTGGATTGAGCGTTACCAAACCGTCCCGCCGATGGAATTAGTGCAATTACTGCGTCTGCTAGGCGGGCAACCGGAAATCACCAACTGCATTGATGGCTTGATGGAACGGAAGCAACACACCGACGAGCAATTCCCGATTGCCAGAATCCCTGAGCTTGATGATTTCTTGATGCGGGAGCTTGACCGCTTGCAGGAAGCGGCAAAACTCTTGCCCTCCGCAAAAGTTGATAAAACTGGATTAGATAAACTTTTCCAAGAATTCTTGGGATTGTGATGGCCAGATATATACACTCATAACAAAGCGCATGAATACTAAGCCACCCGTAAGCTTGACCATCGACGACCTTAAACAGCAAAACCTTATCGTGTTGGATACCGTCAGCGGCAGCAAGGCTTATGGTTTGGATACTCCGCAATCGGACACGGATACCAGGGGCGTGTTCATCTTGCCGCAAGACCTGTACTTTGGTTTCAATTACCTTGAGCAAGTCAGCAGTGACAAGAACGACCATGTATATTATGAGTTGGGGAAATACCTTAAGCTGCTCGCCAAGAACAACCCATCCAGTATCGAACTGCTGTATGCTCCGGGGGAAACCATCGTCTACCGGCATCCGTTGATGACCATGATAAAGCCGGAAATTATCTTGTCTCGGTTGTGCCGAGACAGCTTCGCCGGATATGCGATGGGCCAAGTCAAAAAGGCCAAGGGGCTAAACAAGAAGGTTTTCAATCCCATATCAGAACAGATGCCACGACCCTTTGATTGCTGTTTTATCGTTGAAGGCGACAGGACAATCCCTGTGGAAGAATGGCTTACTAAACACCAATTGCAACCCGAACGCTGTGGCCTGAGTGCATTGCCGCATGTGAAAGATGGATATACATTGTTTTATGCCGATGATTGCAACAATGACGATGTGCGGTTTAACGGGCTGTTCCGTTCGGATGCCAATCAAGACAAGTCCAGACCCTCGCAAGATGTTTGTTTATCGTCAATCCCCAAAGGAATGCAACCTAGGGCTTGGTTGGTGTTCAACAAGGATGAGTATTCTCGGCGGTTGCGCGATTATCACGAATACCGACAGTGGGAACAAGCACGAAACCCAGACCGTTACAAGTTGACGCTGGAACATGGCGGCGGTTACGATGCCAAGAACATGATGCACACCTTCCGCTTGCTGCGGATGGCGAAAGAAATTGCGACCACAGGCAAGCCCCTTGTGCGCCGCCCAGACCGGGAAGAATTGCTGGATATCAAGTCAGGCCGATTTGCCTACGATGACTTAATGGCGAAAGCCGCCGAAGAACTCAGGCAAATTGACGCATGTTATGCGATTAGCAACTTGCCTGACGAAACGGATGACCACAAAATAGAGCAATGAGCCGTTGCTATCAGGAAGGCTTGGTATGCGGGGCGGGATTCCGTAGATATATATTAATGAATAATAATTCGCATGATCAATCAAAAAACCTATCATTAAACACGAATATCAAGTACACAACATTATTGTGAAATTGCATCTGTTGTACACTATTTTTTATTTGAAGATATTTTTTGTGGTGCTGTTGTTATTCACAACGCGAAATCGCCAAAAAAGTTGAGTTTCAATAAACTTTGATTGTCTAAATGGAAGTGGTCTACACTTATCAGAAATAAATCCTAGCCTTAATACTGCATTTTTTCTTAACTCTTATGGCCATCGCAAATCAAATTAAAGCCTTGCTTAAGTCACATGTCGATGGTGATGATGCATTATTTTTGTCGATTGCAATGCAAATGGCGGCTCAGGAAGCAAAAAAGGGACACGGTAATTTGGCTAAGGAAATACGAGATTTAATCGATTCGGCTAAAAGCAGGCCTAAATTTGCTGAATCCAAAGCCATTCCCTTAGCAAAACCCAAAGGCGAACTCAGCCAACTACTGAATGTAAGCTATCCCCAGATAAGACTCGTGGATATGGTTCTTTCCGAAAACATTCAGGCTAAGCTGGATCGACTCATCAAAGAGCATAAGCATGTGCAAAAACTGCGTACTCACGGCTTATCGCCGCGCAAAAAACTGTTATTGGTTGGGCCGCCCGGTACCGGTAAAACTATGACCGCATCAGTCCTAGCTGGAGAATTGGGTTTGCCGCTATTTATTGTTAGGTTAGAAAGCCTGATGACTAAATATATGGGTGAAACTGCCGGTAAATTACGTCTGATATTCGACGCTATTGAACAAACCCGTGGTGTATATTTATTCGATGAATTCGACAGTATCGGCTCGCAAAGAGGAAACACAAATGATGTAGGAGAAATCCGCAGAGTCCTAAATAGCTTTTTGCAAATGATCGAGCAAGATACTTCAGACAGCTTACTTATTGCGGCCACTAATCACCATGAATTACTCGATCATGCACTGTTCAGGCGTTTTGATGACCTAATAGAATTCGACTTACCAGGCAATAATGAAATCATCACTGCCTTAAAATCAAAGCTTGCCGTATTCAAAACGTCCAGGATTTTGTGGAAAAAGGTTGCTGAAGCCGCATTAACATTGAGTTACGGCGACATCACTAGAGCGTGTGAAGATGCGATCAAGGATGCCATTATTCATAACAAAGAAGTAGTTAGTCAGGTTGATCTCATTAATGCCATCAAAGAGCGACGCCTAGTTAGGCATAAAGCAGCAAGCTAACCCACCAATGGCTGAAAACAGCAAGGAACGCTTGCCGCATTTACTTATTGAAAATTCGGCAATGGCTGAAAGTTATTCTCGCCCCAAAAGAGGGATGGGAGCAACAGAAAGTAAAACCCCACCTCGAAACCGTCAAACCCACGCCCAACAACTCATTGATCAGATACAAGAAATACAATCCCAACAAAGCGATATTATCGAACAACAAAAAGCTTTTGGTTTGGATGTCAGCAATGGCATCTACTTGGCATTTGAAAGCGAACCGGATTTTGAACTCAAATTCGACAGCTTGGAATTTCAGCCAAGCGGTATCGAACTTTGTAACGTTAAACTTGATGATAACAAAACTATTGCGACCGTTTTTGTACCGGAAGGCAAGTTAACCCACTTTTTAAAGAAAATCTCCCAATATCAGCTCGAAAATACCCCCAAAGATCAACCCAAAAACAAAGACTTGGTCGAGAGTATAACGGCGATCAAACTCGCTGCCATAGATGCTCTTTGGACGGATGATCCGGAATTATTGCCCAATGCCAACGAGTCGATTTGGTGGGAAGTATGGCTAAGACGCTCAAACAAAATCGACTACGAAGGCTTTCTTCGTGACCACGCTTCTCATCTTGATCTTAGAGTTGGCACAGAGTCTATTCATTTCCTCGATAGAATCATCGTCTTGGTATTCGGCACTCGCGAGCAAATCAGTCATTCCATTCACTTGTTGGGCGCAATTGCCGAGCTCCGAAAAGCTAAGGATACCGCCGATTTTTTTACCGGAATGAGTCGCCTAGATCAACAGGCTTGGATCGAACATACCTTAGAAAATTTAACACCACCACCCGATGCCGCGCCATCAGTTTGCATTTTGGATACCGGTGTCAATAATGCTCACCCATTGTTGCAGTCAGTGGCGGATACGAACGATATGCATACCTATCATAGTGATTGGGGTACAGATGACCGGAATGGTCATGGTACCAATATGGCTGGATTATCTGTATATGGCGACTTAACCGAAGCGCTTGCAAATCCTTTACCAATTCATCTCACTCATCGGCTTGAATCGGTCAAAATCACGCCTAACCCTGGTTATCATACCGACAAAAAGCTATATGGTGCTATTACCCGTGAAAGTATTGCCAGGGTCGAAATTACAGCAGACCGGCAACGCGTTTTTTGCATGGCAGTATCTACTACAGACGACAGAGACCGAGGCCGTCCCTCATCCTGGTCAGCCGCGCTAGATGCCATCACATCTGGTTACGAGGACGAACAACAACGTCTTGTAATCTTATCTGCAGGCAACACCGATTCGCAATATAGGCACCTTTATCCTAACAATAACCTAACTGACGAAGTGCATGACCCTGGTCAATCCTGGAATGCGCTTACGGTAGGCGGTTATACAGAAAAAGCCTGGTTGGATACGGTTACTAATCCTGGGTGGTCACCACTAGCACCGCCAGGGGGTTTGGCTCCGGCAAGTTGCACATCAATGGCTTGGCAAAAAACTTGGCCGATCAAACCGGACATTGTCATGGAAGCAGGTAACATGGCTACCAATCCAGCATATGTAGAAGCTGACTACATAGACGATGCCTTGCAATTGCTAACTACCGGTCACCAATTTGTTTTGGGCAAACAATTGGTCTCATTCGGAGATACCAGCGCAGCAGCGGCCTTGGCTGCAAATTTGGCAGCTAAAGTACAAGCTTTGTATCCAGGCTCTTGGCCGGAAACCATCAGAGCACTATTAATACATTCGGCGCAATGGACTCCAGCCTTGAAAGCCGCCTTTGAACCGCTCACAACTCAAGACAAATATCGTCAACTCTTACGATATTGTGGCTACGGCGTACCAGATGAAGAAACTTTATTTTGGAGTGCGCGTAACGAACTGACCCTGATTGCTCAGGATCTAATTCATCCATACATCAAGGAAGGTAGCAATGTTAAAACCCGTGATGTCAACTTACACACTTTACCGTGGCCAACGGAAGTCCTGCGCGATTTGCCGTCGGAAACCCAAGTTGAGATGAAGGTCACATTGTCTTATTTCATCGAACCCAACCCCGGTTCAAGAGGTTGGGTTAATAAATACCGCTATGCATCGCATGGACTACGTTTCGACGTTCGCCGACCTTTGGAAAGCCTCGCTGAATTTAAGCAACGCATTAATCAAAAGGCCAGAGACGAAGAACATGCTTACAACGGTGCCAAACCAGACAGCGGCGAATGGGCGTTAGGTGAGAAACTACGCAGCCAGGGTTCCGTGCATTCCGATACATGGATAGGCCAGGCGGCAGAACTTGCTGAACGAGGCTATATTGCCGTTTATCCTGTGGTAGGCTGGTGGAAAGAACGAGCAAATATGGAACGCTGGGGAAAATCGGCTAGGTATTCATTGATTGTTAGTATAAAAACTCCGAGCGTTTCAACTGATATTTATACAACTGTGGAAAATAAAATTTCGCTTCTTGTCCAGGTTTGATATGAAATGTCATGATTGATATGGACAGTTGACGAATTTGGTTTGAATGTAACTTTAGGTATGCGATGGATTAGCTACTGATCCAGTGACACGGTTTGTATTATCACTTCAAACGCCGCCAACAGTTCCATATATTTCTGACGAAGATAACGGGCTACCGATGGGTTTTCCAATAGTTTTGTGAGGTAGCCCTTGGCCAGGACTAGGTTAAGGACATCCTGTCCGTAGGTTTGCTCGACCATCTTGTACTGGTTTTGCAGGTTGCTCATCTCGCGCTCCATTTTTGCCATCTGTTCCGAACTGATGCCGGAAAGTTTTTTGGGTTTTTTGCCTTCCACCAACAGGGCCGCCGATGTCGCTACTAACATCGCTTGTACATAGGCAACCGTGATGATGTTTGCCGATACCATCAGCTCGACGCATTCGATTTGGCGGGTCGGCTTCATTTTTCGCAACACCCTGACCAGATCGGTACAAAACTGTTGGTCTTTTAGCAATTCCGCCGCCTCCGGGCATATGCCAACTAACAAAGAGGCTTTACGTTCTATCGTGCAGGAATTTAGATTGAGCGCCTTGCTTAATCGCTCCACCGTTACCCCACGATCTATGGCCCGGCAGATCATATGGTGTTCCTGAATGGTCGATAACCGGTTGATCCGGCTATTGTAGGTATAACTTTCGTCATCGGTTGCGATCAGGCAGGCGATTTCGCTAATGCCCAATTCTTTCAAGAGCAGCAGGCGGGTATGACCGTCTAGGAGGATATACTGATCGGTTTCTGCTATTGCCGGCCTGACGGATAAGGGTTCAATCAAGCCAATCTCCTCGATGGATGATCGAATCTGGCTGTATTTGCGCGATGTGGTGATGGCAATAGGTGTTTTTCGGGAAGGTAGTATTTTTTCGGTAAAGACCAGTATGGGATTCAACTCGAAGCCCAAAGCCATTTTGCTCATTTTGGATGGCCGTTAGGCCAAACCCGTTCAGCGAGATATTTCGGCAAGGTGTCCAAGCCTTCCGCTCGTAACAAGGTGGTAAAATTTTCATCGGCAAACAGTTCACGCAGCGCACCGACAACAAACAATAATTGTTGTTGGACAATTTCAGCTTTTTTCACAATCTGTTTTTGCCTTTGTACTTCCTTCTGGTAGACCCGCACTAAACTGATCGTCGTGACATCCTCCAGTTTGCGGGGTGTGCCACAGGCAATCGACCGTCCCAAGGTATGCCGACGCTCAATCACGCGCCGTGCCTGGATCAATTGTTTGCCGCGCAGTTTGCCAGTTTCATAGGCCTCCTGGAGTGCTGTCTGAACCGCTTTGTCGTCATCACCTGCACCGACAATAGCCAATGCGGCGTTCAACGGTATCCGCCCTTTTTCCACAGCAACGAGCAGACGCTCTTCGCCTTTATTTAGAAGCGTCAATATGCCATTGACGTAATCCCCGCACAGGCCGGTTTTCTTGGCAATCGTCTTAGGGTCGTAGCCTTGGTCACGCAGTTGTTCAATGCCCGCAAGCAATTCCAGGGGGCGGTATTGCCGTCGGGCGATGTTCTCGGATAAGCTCATGATCAAGGCGTTTTCATCACTGACCTCAACGACCAAGGCCGGGATGATTTTTTCACCCAAGGAACGGAATGCTTTCAAGCGGCCTTCACCGCAGATCAACAGGTAACGTTCCGTGCCATCCTTGCCAAGACGAGGCGTTACCGTAATGGGCTTTTTAAGCCCAATGGTATTGATGTTCATGACAATATCATCAAAGACTTTTTTGTTGCGTTCACGGGGATTGAGGATATCGATCAGGTCAGTCTGGATTAACCGCATCTCGCCAACCTGCATTTTTTCCCTCACGCGGCTTTCCTTAACCGTATACGCTCAGCCATGCCATACAGGTAGTTCAAGCTGTCGTAGCGGTAGCTTTCAAATTCTATAGGATTGCGTTCAGCCAAATTAATCCGGTGTTGCCCAAAGTCCAGCTTGGGCAATAGAAAATAATCCAAGGTAGCCTGATTGGTCTGGTCAAGCCGGATGGCTACCGTAATGTCTGGCGACAAGCTGGTGTCGAACCGTACTTTCCAATGGTAACGACCGCTCTTCGGTGTTTGACATCGGGCAAGCACCAGTGAGATGTTGAACTCATCATTGATCCGCAATATGTCGGTTGCCGGATCGCGCCTGACCACCCCGCCAAGACGGGCGATTTCGCTTTCTGCCTGGTTGGTGATTTCAGGATGGAAGCGGCGTAGGAATTGATTGGTTTCCAAATACCGGTAATCGCGGTCGGGCGTAAAGCCAACCATTTGGTATGCCCTGACTAAGCTGCCAAAACGGTGGGAGTATAACGATGTTGGCGGCATCCCATCCGTCTCGTTGATAATCAGGCCGGATAGAAATCCCTTGCTTTGGTACAAGGAACGCAGCCGTGCGATCAACTCCTCATTTGTGTAACGGCGTGACCTGGCTTTGATGATGCCTTGGGCGGTATAAAATACCTCGGGTGAAACAATAGGCTCAAATGCGCCTTCTTTTTTAATCCACATATCCGGCTCGTTAATAACCCGCAACTTCTTGAGCTTGAAGGAAATCCGGTTATAGACATTATTACCGATATACTTTTCATTGGTGAGCACCTCATGGACAGTGGCACGCGTCCATGCCCGGTCAAGGTCGGTCAGGATGGCGGCATCGTTTAAGCGTTTGGCGATTTCTGATTCAACCAAGCCGTCATCAATAAACCATTGGTACATCCGGTTGACGTTCTGGATTTCAGCATCCGGGCCCGGCATCAAGATCACACGGTCGGTCTGGAGGCATTTATGTTCGCCACGGGTCAGTTCGGCTTTAACTGAACCACACTGGTCGATAAGGATACGGCGCAGGCCATAACCCGCCGGGCCACCTTGGCGGAATCCCAGTTCAATCAGTCGGCATTGCCCAGCAAAGACCTTGGCAGACAACTCACGGCTGTATTCTCCGGCCATTGCCCGCTTGACCCCTTTGACGATGGTTGACACAGGGGAGCCGTCATTTTCAAATTGCTCGGCACAGTAGATGACCTGTATGCCCGCACGTTTGCAACGGTATTCGTAATAGGCGCTTTCATCGGCATCCTGAAAACGCCCCCAGCGGCTGACATCGTAAACCAGGATCAGGGTAAAGTCGGCAGTCCCACTTTCGACATCGTTGAGCAACTGTTGCAGTGATGCGCGGCCATCAATACGAAGGCCACTCTTACCAGCATCGGCGTAGGTGCGGATAATTTCAATGCCATGCCTTAATGCGTAATCCTGAATCTTGTCGGATTGGTTTTCGGTGGAGTATTGTTGGTGCTCGGTTGACATACGGACATATTCGACTGCCCGCAGCAGGGAGGGGTTTTCATCTTGACCGTCATTTGGTTCAACATATTGCATAAGTTTTGAAAGCCCCATTTCATCTATAAAATCAGCTCCTAAATATTTGCCAAGATGCTAACGCGGCCTTCAAGGCAAATGGGCGGCCACAATTCAAGAAGTAACTAGGTGGACGTTGAGGGAGCTCGCATGGGCATACAGTAAACGCTTTTGTACAATTTGCCGATCAAGTCATCTCTTTGCAATTACGGCTATTGATGCTCAACCCCCGTCATATAAGGTCAATTCAACAATCCACACGTCCATCTTTGCAATTACTCAGCCACTGACCATTCTGACCTGATATAGCCCGGAAGGCAAAGGAACAAGCCGGTTTGACACATCCATCTTTGCAATGGGGTCAGGTTGAGATTTATTATTCCGCTTACGTTGCTGGAACCGGTTTTGTGCAACATAATCTGGGTGGGATGCTCGGTATTGGCGATAGTAACCTGGATTTCGTTTGAGCCAATCTTTCTGAACCCGTTTTTGATTTTCTTGATAATCAGGGTCAACCTGTAACTTGTTTCGTTGCCATTGCTGTTTGCGGGTGCGCTGACAACGTGAAGCTGAACAGAAAGTTTGATGGGAAGCCTGAGGACGAGGCTGAAAAGGCAGACCGCACACAACGCAATATTTGCTCTCCATATTCGGCTCCAGACAAAAAATTTGTGTAGAGCTTAATGAGTAAAGCCGATCTTAGCGTAGTGATTATTATTCGGGGAATTTATTAATTAAGATATTGATTTATAAGTTATTTAATAAATTATGAGAACCGACAAGAATAAAGTAGTTTGTTGCTATCGCTGTCATTAGGTCATTATCGCTTGCCGGCTAATGTTGGGTTTGGTTGATTTTGGTATCAAAAAAAGCATCACCCCGGCTTTTTAATCAAGGCAATGGGCGTGTTAAAAGAATCTTCACCTAGGCTAAGAACGTATCGTAAAGCACATAGCCCTTTAGCTTTGGAGACGTATTAAATCCATGTGATCAGGAATCATAAAATACAATTAAGAAATAGTATAAATCCTAAGCTAAAACCAACATTATAGCTGCGCACCAGTTGGTAATTTTTTGACGGTTTGGGCGTGGGTGGTATGACCCACAAAAACAGATGGCAAAGTGCCTGTTAATGGGTCTTGTTTTCCTTCTTGCGTTAAAGTGATGGAAACCGTGCCAATTTCCCGACCACCGTCATGATAATCCACCAAGCCGCCCATCGCTTGGGTCAATAATTGATGGCCGAAACAAATACCCAATAATGGGATATTCTGCTTTAAGACTCTTGGAATCCAAGCTTCGACTTTAACCATCCATGATGCCTGGTCAGTCACCATCGAATGAGAACCCGTTATAATTACACCTGAAATTCCGTCCGGTTCTGGCATCTCTTGGCTTTTGATGACATCAATAACCGAAAAAATCGGGTCTGTAAAAGCACAGCCGTCAATGACCCAATCTTCAAAATCCCCATATTGGCGTTTGGTTGTTGGGAAAGTAGAACCCGCTTTGATTATGACCAAAGGTTTCATAGGTTTAAGGTCAAGAACTAGGGCTGTTTAAAAGTCATAAGTGATGACCTTACTGTCCTGTAGTTTAGTGTAAACGGGAATTTGATACCTTATTTAGCTTTTTGTGAAGGTAAAGGAGTAAAATGTAAACCAATTCATCGCTATCCCAAACAATTTAAAACAGGAGAACGACCATGAAAATACTCTCGCCCACCCAACATGGGTATCTTGATTACCTAACAGTTGTAATATTTCTACTGGCACCTTCACTTATCGGATTGACAGGCTTGGCAGGGACGATAGCCTATCTTTTGGCTGGGATACATCTCGCCATGACCCTCGTGACTGATTTTCCGCTAGGCGTTGTCAAAAAGCTCCCGTTTTCGATTCATGGATGGGTAGAACGTATTGTAGGCTCAGTTTTGGTTCTGTTGCCCTTTGCTTTCGGGTTTGAAGGGGTAGGAAAAGCATTTTATATCGTAATTGGCATTGTCATTATCTTGGTAGGGTTACTGACTGATTACCAGCAAAACCAGTAGTTATCTTGTTTTCACGCATGACGGTAACTGAAGTGAACATTTAGGGCTGACGAAGGCCGGTAGGTGATTTACAAAGCGCATGAAATTTAGAATGACAGCTTTTGGGTTTCAGAGTTTGCAGTCCGCAACGGGCTTAAAACCCTATTAAGAGGAATCTACGATGAGCGGTTGCTGTGACAGTGGTTGTACTTTAGACCGGCTACGCGAAAGGCAGCGTGGGACACTTCAAATTGTTCTCGGTATCAATGCCTTGATGGTCTTGGTTATTGTTACCGCAGCACTCTATGGCAAATCAACCGCATTGCTGGCTGACAGTCTGGATAATCTTGGGGACGCATTGACTTACGGCCTTAGCCTCTACGCAGTTTCAAGAAGCACCGCCGTCAAAGCCAAAGTCGCCTTATTTAAGGGATGGCTTATTTTTCTTGCCGCTCTAGCTGTGGCCGCTCAAATTGCCTATAAATTTTATTATCCAAGTCTACCCTTATTCGAAATTATGGGTGCTTTCAGCCTTCTTGGCCTTTGCGCTAACTCGCTTTGTCTTTTTCTACTGTGGCGGCATCGCAATGAAGATATCAACATGAGTTCGGTATGGGAGTGTTCGAGGAATGACATCGTATCTAATCTTTCAGTTTTTGGAGCGGCTGGAGCCGTTTGGTTCACAGGGTCAAGCTGGCCTGACATCGTTGTTGCCCTTGGACTCGTGTGTTACTTAATGCGTTCTGCTAGCCACGTTATTTCTTCTGCCAGGGCAGAACGTCTAGCAACGCCCTAAGCTTTCCTTGCACTACCCCAGTTTAACCACTGGCATAGAAAAAATTGTCCAATGTTTCTGAAAAACCAAAATTCATGAGGGTTTCAGGAGGGCAAGAATGACCGGGCATGAAACGGAATCGGCATTGCTCGTGCAGCTTTCGACTAGATCGGATAAAGCTGATTCCATCATCCGCAACCCCTCGATGCGCTCACGGATTAAAACAAGTTTCCTAAGCGCAATTTCTTTTGCTTCTTGGCAATGCCGTCCGTCATCAAGACTCAATAGTTCCGCAATCTCATCGAGAGTGAAACCGAATTTCTGCCCTTGTTTAATAAACCGTATCCGCTGCGCGTCGCGCTCCGTGTAATGCCGGATGCCATTGAACGGCTTTACGGGATGCCTTAGCAAAGCGCGGCGCTGATAAAAACGGATCGTTTCGACGTTGACCCCCGCATTTTTCGCCAGTTCGCCAATCGAAAAAAATTTCTGTGTCATGGTCTTGCTCCGTACTTAAGTACGGATGTTATCTTAAACCTATTGACACTCAAGAGGTATCGTCATGAACTCAAAACAAACCCTGATCGCGAGCGTTCTCGCCGGAATCGGCGCAAGCCTGTGCTGTGTTGCCCCTTTGGTGTTGATAAGTCTTGGCATTGGCGGGGCTTGGATGGCAAACCTGACCGCTTTTGAACCCGTACGCCCGGTATTCTTTGGTCTGGCATTCCTTTTTATTGGCCTGACGTTCCATAAGCTCTACTTGACAACGCCAACCTGCGAACCCGGCAAACCCTGCGCCGATGATGAAGTCATCCGCAAGCAGCGATTCATTTTTTGGGGCGTGACCATCCCTTTATTGGGTTTGCTGGCGTTTCCATGGTTCGCCCCACTATTCTATTGAGGAAAAACAGATGAAAACTAAAATTCTTCCGCTCTTTCTGGCGCTTGCCTTTATGTCTGGCTCTGCTTTGGCTGCACCGCGCACGGTCACGCTCGATGTCCAAAACATGACCTGCGCTGTCTGTCCGATCACGGTCAAAAAAGCCCTTGAACACGTTTCCGGTGTCCAACAAGTAACTGTCGATTATGCGAGCAAAACCGCGATAGTAGAATTCGACGATATGGTGGCCACGGTAGATAAACTAACAGAAGCCACCCAAAACGCGGGGTATCCAACTTCGATAAAGGCAGGGAAAAAATGAATCCTGTCATCCTTGAATCGACAATTACCTGTCCGCACTGTGGACACGCCGAAACGGAGACCATGCCAACCGATGCCTGCCAGTATTTTTACGAATGCAAGTCCTGCGAAACCCTACTCAAACCCAAGCAAGGGTATTGCTGCGTGTTTTGCTCATACGGTTCGGTCAAATGCCCGCCGATCCAGCAACAAAAATCTTGTTGCGCCTGAAAAAAACATCAGACATTACGGCACGGACTGCCTAATGATTGAATTTTGCAGTTTTCGTTATAACTTGCCATGACCGCCTCTAAATTAATGCAAGATATGGGGGGCTTTTGGTCAAATACCCCCAGGTTGAAAGGATTGAACCGTTATTGGATGTCTTTTTTGGATGATTCTTCATGTAAAGGTCGATAGTCTTCAGTGGGTCGGTTAGTCACTTTCAGTTTTTGAATTGACTCTTTATGCTGAACGCCTGCTTTCGTTTCTTTGCTCCAATTCAAGCCAAGCCAAAGGACGGTGTTTTCGCCCAAATAATTGCTAAAATTCATCATGGAATGTTTTGATAGCTATTTTTTGAATGTTTGCTTGGTATTCAATGATCAACAAAGATTTTATTAGGCAGCATGAAATCACTGGTCAATCATGATTTTTTGGTCAGATTATGAAAATGAGTGGTCAACTTAATGAGAATACCTAATTATTTGGAGGAGAAATTATTAACTAAGTTATTGATTTATTAATTATTTAATAAATTATGAGAACCGACACGAAAAGCTGACCATTGAGTTGGATGGCGAAGTCCATAACACGGTGCAAGCGGCGGAGTATGATAAGGAAAGGGATTTGTTTCTTGCCAACACGGGTATCAGGGTGTTGAGGTTTGAAAATAAGGTGGTTTTTCAGAATCCGGAGGGCTTGTTGGGGGAGGTGGAGAAGTGGTTTAATAACCCCTCCGCCCCTGCGGGGCACCTCCCCTTGGCAGGGGAGGAGTTTGAACCTGCCAGCGAATTACTGAAACGCATTGCCGCCGAAAAAGCGCAACTGGTAAAAGACAAACAAATCAAACCGCAAAAATCTTTGCCACTGATTTGCGACTAACAAAAACCGTTTGAATTGCCTGAAGGGTGGGCTTGGTGTCGATTAGGTAATTTAGCTGAAGCGCAAGATCCAAACCCATCACATAGAATGCCCGAAAAAGTAGCTAATGGGATTCCTTCATTTCGCCTGTTAACGTTGACCTCAAGGGGAATATTAACTTTGAAACGGGAAAAAAAGTCGCGCATTCAGTTCTGCAAAATCAGCAGAAACTTTATACAGTTTATGAATACTCTTTCGCATTTTCTAGGATCGGGACAATTAGGAATCGTTTTTAAGCTGCCGCTACCGCATAATTATTGTCTCTCATACTCCCTATCAGTTATTACCCCTATCTTACCGGTTATGGAAGACTATTTAATGAAGCTAATATCTTCGAATATAGTTCTCAAACAAGCCGTCCATGGGACAACAAACAATGAAGGAGTACACGGAAGCGTAGTCAACATGCAAGGCCATCCGACACGGCGTCAAGTCATTTGGGCAGTCGTGATGCACAGCGTACCGAAGGGGAGTTGTGCTTCGTGACG
>NZ_JBEBKJ010000068.1:0-20745 GCF_040079455.1 Methyloglobulus sp.
CTTCACTCAAAACTAGGCTATCTCAGCCCAGTTGCGTTTGAAGTGAATGAAAATAAAAAAGTCGCTTAGTGGGGTGTCCGTGAAACCAGGGCAAGATCAGACTACTTGTTTATCTCAAAAGTGACATTGCCAAAAATGACGTAGAGATTGTTATGGCCAGTTGCGAGCGCACAATCCAATTTGGAAAATAAAAATGATAAATAATATCAATTAGTTAATATACATGGAGTTTATTCTAACAAAGATGGCACTTTTGGCAGCTATGTGGTAACTACCCCTAGATTTGTGAAAGACGGTTGGTGCTTGATTGCACCAACCGTTTAACCATCAAAGAACTACATGCGATTCCTTAGTCAGGCAACTGGCCTAAGTGTGGCCCCATAAAACTAAAATCGTATTTATAGATTATATTTAGCCTGGTATTGAATGTTTTTGTTTCTCCGGTCGCTCGATCTGAAATGAGATCTGCCAATATCACGAATTTACTACCATCAGGATGTGTGTAATAGCCTTTTTTAGCAATCGCTCGTAGTGATCCATCGTACCATCTTGATGTAAAGTTTGTTTTTCCCAGTGAATCGGTTTTTGTGCCACTGATGAGGAATCCAGGTTTTACAAATTGTGGAAAATCGTATGACATATCAGCAGATGGAATAAAGTCCAATTCATCTGGATTGTTGGGCAATGAATTCATACTCTGGTGAAAATCAGGATCATAATTGCTTACTATTTTTTGTATTGGTTGGTGAATATCGGTATTAGGATTCAGGGGGCGTTCGTTCACTAAAACATTCACGAATACGCCATTGGTCGTCGTGCCAGCAGTCGTGGTTCCGGTCACAATGGGATGGACAAAGCCGTTTATTTTTCCGTTAAGAATCACGGTATCCGACACTTTGCTGGATATATTGAAACCTGTGTATTTAGGGCTCGTAGAAGAGTCGGCCACTAATTCAAGATCTTTGAGTGTATATTTCTCGGAATACGAAATATCAACCCCGCTGAGTACGGAATAACCTTTAAGCGATTCAATAATGTTGCGGGCATCGTGTTGTTGATTTGAATTGGCTTTTATAACGGTTAAGGCAGCTCCGCTTGACAATACGGTTGAATTTTTGTCGTGCGTGATGGGTATATGGGCTGAACCAATTTTGGGCAAGCCTTTTAAGATGCCTTTATCGGCTGTTAATAGGTTTTCCTCAGGAATCTGTGAGTCGATACCTTTGATGTAAATCCGCTGAAAATAAATTAAGCCTGCCCTATTTACGCCAGACACTATATTGTCTTCTACTATCATATTTCTTGATTCTAGCCAGAATCCGTGTCCGGTATGTCCACCGTCATGGTTGTAAGCGCGAACTTTTTCTCCGACTTTGCCACCTTCAGATTTTATAGCAATATTGTGTTTGAAAGCACCAAGCTCGTTACCGTCTTCAGTGACATAGTGGCTGCCATAGACATTGTAGGAGGCATTGTTCTCCATAATCACATTGCTTGTGTGGTTAACGAAGCCCCAGCCTGGGCTGGAGAAAACGGCATTTCCTGAGCAAATAACGGGGGGGATGTCGATGTCTACGCCAGTATGATGAAAATGAACAGCGTAACGGCCACGAGAATTGGTATTCGAGTCAGGAACGTATTTCCCACTAGCATCAGTGATGCGGTAACCCGCAGAGTCGAGTTTAAAATCATCGAGAGGTTTTGATTTATCAGTACGACCTAGATGATAAAATCCAGCGCCTTTGATGACGACGTCTGGCGTATGCATAACAACGAAGTGGCCGCGTTGATTAGCGGGGATTAGGTCACCGCCTTCGCCACTGAAAACCACATTTCGTGTTAAATTTGCTGCATAAATGGGCATATTTTCAATCACAGGTACATGGCTGTAATCCAAAGGATCCAATACGTTTGAGTTGCTTACACTACCCAATGTTATCGTCGTACCAGAAATACTCTTAATACGCCTTAGTTCATCTTCTGTTTGATGGCTGGTGTCGGTCGCTTTTTTCGCACGAAATTTAGTGGCGGTAATTGCGATTATGTCACCTGTTATCCAGCCGGTGGGAACTGATGCGAGTTGAATCTGTGTTGAACCCACCGCAGGATCAGTAGAAATAAGTTGGTAAGCAGATTTTTCAGAGCCGTAAATTCGGGTTTTGCCTTGTAAAATAACACCTCTGCTGATATTAGTTGGATCCCAAGCACGGTCAATTGATCCATGCTGTGCAATGATAATTTCGATCTTTTTTGAACTTGGAACGCGGGCTTTTTCCGAACCGATCTCGAATGTGCCGGTTTGGGTGACAATTAAGGTATCTAGCTTAATTTTAATGTTCTTGTTTGTTGCAAATTTCATAATGCCGTCAACTCTGACATTACCTAAGCTTAGGTCGCTAACAACGTCCACTGATAGGGACTTTCCTTCGGGAACATATAAGTTTTCACCGCTTTTCGGAAGCTCTCCTCCGCTCCAAGTGGCAGCGTTCGACCACGAACCGCTTTGTACAACTTCGCGGTCAACTGCGTTCAAAGGCACCAAATCCAGCACGGCTTGGTGTTCTGCCATTGATGCCAACGCATGGTGGCAAGGAAATACTGTCAGTAATGCAGTGATAAAAAAGATAACGTAATTTTTTGTGCAAGCAGTTGCAAATTTGTCTTGAAAAACATTTTTCGTTTTAGCAATGCCTCTTAGTATTAATTTTTCTTGCATGATATAGCGCCTTTTGTGTTTTAAGGGAAGAGCAATAAGTTCACTCAAGGAGAAATGTAGTCTGGAGGGAAAAGCTTAACTGTGACTTAAATCACAGAACAACTGCCAGCCAAGAACAAGGATTTTAAAAATGAGAAAACAGTCACAAAAAAACCAAATCTAAAGGCCGGAAATCTTATTTCGATGGGCGCACTCAAAACGGAAGAGTAACATTTTTAATGAAAAATGTTACGTGGAAAAAATACAAACAATCGAGCAGACAAGAACGTAGTTTGCTCCAAACGCAGTTGACCTTGGGATTCAAGGTATCGTGGATTGCAGAGTGCAGTATCCGGTCACGCAGGAGTTATACCAATCCCAAAAAATTGTTATGGGAACCTCTAACAATCCCCTCTCCCTCTGGGAGAGGGCTAGGGTGAGGTATATAATTGCTTGATTTTATTACCCTCATTCCGGCCTTCTCCCAGAGGGAGAAGGAGTTTTTTGAATTTTTAGAGATTCCCTTATATCAATCCCCCTCCATCCTAGCCTTCTCCCTTTGGAGAAGGTAACAATGAGAACTTATTGGGATTGGTATTACGTCGCAATGGCTGAGAGCGGCCTATAGTGAAGTGTGATCGAGGCCGACCGCCGATGGCAGGGAAATATCATGCGGTGTTGGCGTAGGTACATGCACTAAGTATTCTGCCAAGCCCAGGGTTGAACGGCGTTTGCACTAATGGCGTTCTATTCCCTCCAGAGAGAGAAGGTATTATGAACTTACATCAAACTCTTGCTCGCCACCTCATAAACATCCTTGGAAATCGCCGGACAATTCATCACCCGCTCCAACTGTGTTTTCATGAGATTTTGCCGGGTTTCGTCGAAGCGTCGCCAGGAGGTTAATGGCCCTAACATGCGGGAGGCAACCTGCGGGTTCAGGACGTCGAGTGCGATGACATGGTTAGCCAGAAATTCATAACCTTGTCCGTTAATAGCATGAAAATGCATGGGATTGGCCTGGCTGAACGAACCTATCACGGCTCGAACCCGGTTGGGAGTGCTTAAATTAAAGGCAGGATGTCCGGTCAAAGATATAACCGTGGCAAAGGCATCCGGCATGGGGCTGGATGCTTGGATGGCAAACCATTTGTCGATAACCAGTGCCTCTTTTTGCCATTTTTGGTAAAACTGCGTCAAGCATTCCTGTTTTGCTGGATGCGGATAATTGACGATATTTGCCAATGCGGCGATTTGGTCGGTCATGTTGTTGGCGGTGCTGAATTGTTGTGCTGACCATTGTTGGATTTTTTCGTCATCCAATCGACTTAGGAAGCTTAAACAGACATTTTTAATGCGCCTGCGCCCAATCGCACCTGCATCAAATTGTCCTGATTCGTCACGGTGATTGCTTAGGTATAAGGTTTCCAGTTCTGGTTGCAACTGTTCGGCAAGGCTTCTAACCACGAATTCCCTAGCTTCATGTATGGCTTCTACGTCCACAACCTGCATTTGCTCGGCCAGATAACTTTCCGAAGGTAAGCCTAACAATAAGGAGCAATAGGATAAGTCATCCCACGATTGCGACAACACTTGTTTGAAGGCAGTGATGATGATCGGGGCGAGTTGTAGTGGGCGGCTTTGTTGTACATCAGCAATTAGTCCAGTGATGATCTGTCCTGAGAGCAGTTGTCCCGCTTCCCAACGATTAAAGGTATCGCTATCGTAACTTAATAAGAATGCCAATTCATCCAGGCTGCGTTCCATTACCAGTTTGACGGGCGCAGAAAAATTTCTCAGGATGGATACGACGGGCTTTTCTGTCAATCCTGTGAAAGTGAATGCTTGTTCTGCGGCGGTAAGTTGCAAGATGACCTCGTCATTTTCACCATTTTGGCCTTGTAAGCTGCACTTTACAGGATTGCCGCTGCTGTCAATCAAACCAGCCGTGATGGGGATGTGAAACGGTTCTTTTACGGCTTGGCCTGGGGTTGGTGGGCAACTTTGCTTAATTGTTAAGGTCAGGGTTTGGTTATTTGCGTTGTAATTTTGCTCAACATGGATGATTGGCGTACCTGCCTGAGCATACCAACGCCGAAATTGCGTTAAATCTATTTCATTAGCCGCTTCAATTGCACTCACGAAATCATCGCAGGTGACGGCTTGTCCGTCATGGCGTTGAAAATACAAATCACAACCCTTACGAAAACCGTCAGCACCCAAAAGCGTGTGTATCATCCGCACGACTTCCGCGCCTTTTTCGTAGACCGTCAAGGTATAGAAGTTATTGATTTCTATGTAAGCATCAGGTCGGATGGGGTGCGCCATCGGGCCCGCATCCTCGGCAAATTGCCGCGTTCGTAGCATGTTGACGTTTTCGATGCGGTTTACCGCTTTGGAGGTGCGGTCGCCAGTAAATTCCTGGTCACGGAATACCGTAAAGCCTTCTTTTAAGCTGAGTTGAAACCAATCTCGGCAAGTAATGCGGTTGCCCGTCCAATTGTGGAAATATTCATGGCCGATAACGCCCTCAATATGCTCGTAGTCTGAATCGGTGGCTGTATCTGGGCGCGCCAGCACAAATTTGGTGTTGAAGATATTCAAGCCCTTGTTTTCCATTGCGCCCATATTGAAATGGCTGACAGCAACGATCATGTACAGGTCGAGGTCGTATTCGCGTCCGTAAACCTGTTCGTCCCAAGCCATCGCATTTTTTAACGATTGCATGGCATGGCTGCATTTGTCTATGTCATGTTGTTCGACAAAAATTTGCAAGCCAACTTTTCGCCCGGATAAGGTCGTGAAATTATCTTCCAGACATTCCAATTGTCCTGCCACTAGGGCGAACAAGTAGCACGGTTTACTGAATGGATCTTCCCACGTCACCCAATGCTGATTATTGTCATCATCACCTTGGGCAATTTTATTGCCGTTTGAAAGCAACACCGGATAACGAGTTTTGTCAGCCACCAGCGTGGTAGTGAATTTAGCCATGACATCGGGGCGGTCGAGAAAATACGTGATTTTCCTAAAACCTTCTGCCTCGCATTGGGTGCACAACATCCCATTGGACAAATACAGCCCTTCCAGCGCGGTATTGGCTTTGGGGTTAATTTCATTTTCGATGGTTAGTGTGAAGGCTCTTTGTTGCGGAACTTCATGGATAATCAACGATTCCGGCGTGATGTGATAATCCGCTTCGGCCAGTTCCTGGTCTTCGTTAAGGACGATGCGGATCAATTTGAGGTTTTCACCTGCCAGGACTAAGGCTGTTTCCGACGATTGGCTATTGGGATTGCGTACTAAGGCAAGTCTGGAAACAACCCGTGTTTGTTGTTCATCCAGCGTAAAGTTAAGTTCTACGGTATGGATAAGGTAGTCAGGTACTTGGTAATCTTTTAGGTAAATCGTTTGGGGGTTGGAATCACGCATTATTTGTACCTTTTTTTAGTTTTTTTAGTGCTGGCGGACAGGCAAAGCAACAGCCATGCGATCAGAAAACAGACCCCGCCTATGGGCGTTATCATGCCGAGTTTCGGCATGTCGAGCAGGACTAACAAGTACAGGCTACCCGAAAATAATAGAATGCCAAGAAACATCAACCAACCCGCGATAGCAATACGTTTTGAATCGGGTATGGATTGCTGTACTAAAGCAATAGTAATCAACCCCAAGGAATGCCACATCTGGTAAGTCACACCTGTTTGATATACAGCTAAGGATTCAGGGCTTAAGCTTGCTTTTAAGGCGTGTGCGCCGAATGCGCCCATACCGACACCCACGAATGCACATAAAGCACCCAGCGCTAAAAACACCGATCTCATGTCATTTCTCCATTAACCTGGGCATTAACTGCACCAGATTACAGGGACGGGTACGAAAATCCAGTTGCGCGTTGATAAGTTCATTCCACGCGGTACGACACGCGCCAGACGAGCCAGGCAAGCAGAAAATATAAGTGGCATTAGCTACGCCAGCAATGGCGCGTGATTGGATGGTCGAGGTTTTGATGTCTTGGTACGACAACATCCTGAAAGTTTCGCCAAAGCCATCCAGCACTTTATCCAGCAAGGGCATTATGGCTTCCGGCGTGCCATCCCTGCCTGTAACCCCTGTTCCACCTGTTGTGATGATGACATTGACAGCTTCTGAGGCAATCCAGCCTGAAACCACCGACCTGATTTGATAAATATTGTCGGGGACGATAGTTTTTTCAAATAGCTTATGTCCTGCCGTTGCTAGGCATTCCACCAAGAGTTTGCCGGAAACGTCATCGGCTTCGGTACGGGTATCTGAAATCACCAATACGGCGATAGATAAGGGGATGAATTGTTTTTCTATGCTCACGATTTTGTTAGATTAAAGGGAATCTCGGCTATTAAATAACCAAGATGCCCGGTAAGACAAGCAATTTATTACTTGTTTACCGAGCAAGCATTTTCCTGAGCTTAATTCAACATGACTAAAAACGATTCTTGTCCACGTTGCACATTCAAGAGCAAGCCTGATTTGGGATCAACAACCTCTTTCAATTCAGCCAGATTATGCACCCGATACTGGTTTGCCGACACAATAACATCACCTGGACGTAAGCCAATCTTCCAGGCATACGAAGCCGTGTTGATTTTTTCGATGACAATGCCTTCAACCTGATCCCGTTGGGTATTGCCGAGTACGGTGCCTTGCAATCTGCTATGTAGTTTCTCTCCGGCTTGCTGTGGACGCTCCTGTTTGCCGATGACGGCGGTGGTTTCCTTTTTATCTTCGCCGCGATAATACTCAATGTCTACTTTATCGCCAATTTGCAGTAAGCCAATAATATTGCGGAGTTCGTGGCTGTTTTTGATAGGCTTGCCGTTTGCGGAAACAACAATATCACCTAAAGCCAGCCCTGCTTTCTCGGCAGGTGAGTTATTTTCAATACGGCTGATAGCCGCACCTTGTATGTTGGCCAGATTGAAAGCTTTGACCAGCTCCGGCGTTAAATCCTGGGTGGTGACACCCAATAAGCCCCTGCGTACTTCCCCGTGCTTGATTAACGATTCCTTGATAGTCATCACCATATTTGCCGGAATAGCAAAGCCGATACCGACGTTGCCGCCGCTAGGTGCCAATATTGCTGTGTTCATGCCGATGAATTCGCCGCGCAAATTGACCAACGCGCCGCCAGAATTGCCTGGGTTGATGGATGCGTCAGTCTGGATAAAGTCTTCATAGCCTTCAATTCCCAATCCTGAACGACCTAACGCGCTGACAATACCGGATGTTACAGTTTGTCCCAAACCAAATGGGTTGCCAATAGCAACCACAAAGTCGCCGACTCGTAGCTGACTGGAGTCGGCAATCGGAAGTTGGGTTAAGTTGCTAGCAGGAATGCGGATAATCGCAACATCGGCCTCTGGATCGGTGCCGACTAAATCGGCATTAAGTTGTCGACCATCGGTTAAGGTCACCATGATTTTATCGGCTTTGTCGATTACATGGTTATTGGTCAACACATAACCTTTATCACTGTCTATAATTACCCCAGAACCTAAGCTATTTTTTTGGCGCGATTGTTTTGGGATATTAAAAAATTGCCGGAAGTAAGGGTCTTGCAAAAGTGGATTTTCCCTGCCTTCAACATTCGTGGATGTAGAAATGTTGACGACTGCTGGCATACTACGTTCCAGCATGGGCGCTAAGGTAGGCAATGCCTGGTTTTCGGTGAAAGCGGGTAACCCAATCGCAAGGCACAAGGGGCTAAACAACAAGCTTATGGATAAAATGCTAAAAAAAATCAGTGGCTTTGATAAGTTGCTGCGGATCATAGTTTTTCCAGGGTTATTAAACGCGGTTAGTAGACAATATAGGTTCAAAAACGTTTAATTCAAGGTACACACCCGCTTTGTATTATTTAGTGCGTGGTAGGTATTATTTTTTGTTTGGTAACAATAGATAAATCAATGGCAGTTCATCCCAATTCAGAAGATCATCGTATTCTTCGTAAACTAATGCCTTTAGCGACTTTCCCAAGTGCAGCGTTTAAGGAATTATGCACAAATATAACCGTGGAGCAAGTTCAAGATGCCCCAATATTCAGAAGGGGGGACAAGAATACCGATTTGGTATATTTGTTAGAAGGCAGCGTTACTTTACAAGCAGAAGGGCTTGTCGTTGAGGTGATTACTTCGGAAAGTGAATCCGCAAAGTTTGCGTTAGCACATCAGATCCCAAGAAAAATTGATGCAGTAGCGAACGGGGTGGCGCGTATTGTGCGCTTAGATGCGGAAGCCGTTAATAATCCACCACCTGCGGTTTACCAGGAAGATCAAAGTTATACCATTACCGAGGAGTCAGATGAAGCATCTGATGACTGGATGACTATCTTATTGCGCTTACCGCTTTTTCAAGCGCTGCCCCCATCGAGTTTGCAGAAAATCCTGATGACCTTGAAAACCGCCCATTTTGAAAAGGGTGATGTTATTCTTGATAGCGGTCGTGCGGTAAATTATTTCTACGCCATAACGAAAGGGCAGTGCTTACTTTCTCGACCATCGTTGGCAGAGGCAGGTAAGATTAGGTTGGGTGCGGGTGAAAGTTTCGGTGAGGAGTATTTGATAACGGATTATCCGGCACAAGAAACTATCACGGCATTTTCTGATGTCAGTTTGATTCAACTGGAAAAAAAACAATTTTTAACGCTGATTAAAGAACCTCTGCTGAAATTTGTCGAACATAAAGACATGCTGGATGCGCTTAGCAAAGGTGCGTTATTGCTGGATGTTAGATTGAAACATGAGTATGAAAGCCGCCATCTTGATGATAGCTTTAACATACCACTATTGATGTTAAGGATGCGTATTGAAGAATGTCCTAAGGAAAAGCAGATTATTGTTGTTTGTGCGAATGGCAAAGCGAGCGAGGCAGGGGCGTTTTTGTTGGTAAAGGATGGATTCAATGCTTCTGTATTGAAAGGTGGGATGGGTGTTGAAGAAGCTGATTTAGTAGAGGAAATCACTCATCATGCTGATGACGCACAAGCCATTGCCCTAGCAAGTCAGTATGAGGATGATTCAGCTATATCGGTTTTTGGTTTTGAAGCCCAAATAGAAGCCTTAAAAGCTGAAAATGAAAGGTTAACTGATTGTTATTGTGAACTTGAGATAAAAGCAGAAAAACTACAAGCTGAAAAAGAACAAGCAGAAAACCAGTGTCAGGTACTAACCCAACAACTGGAAAGACTGAAAGAAATTTTGAATAGGCTTACAAAGCGGCAATGATGCTGGTGGGCATAAATGCACTGCCCACCCCTCCGGTGTTGCGACCAAGTGTAGTTGTTCTACAAAGATTATTTGATTTTACCTTCTTTGTACATAACGTGCTTACGTACAACAGGATCAAATTTTTTGATCTCCATTTTTTCAGGCTTGGTTTTCTTGTTTTTGGTAGTGGTGTAAAAGTGGCCTGTGCCTTCGCTGGAAATAAGTTTGATTTTATCGCGCATGTTTTAGTCCTCTTAAGCTATGATGCCGTTTTTACGCATATCCGCCAGAACAACGTCTATACCTTTTTTGTCGATAATTCGCATACCTTTAGTGGATACCCGTAAGCGAATCCATCGGTTTTCGCTTTCCACCCAAAACCGATGGTGTTGCAGGTTGGGAAGAAAACGTCTTCTGGTTCTATTGTTAGCGTGTGATACGTTGTTACCTACAACAGGTTGTTTACCTGTTACTTGACATACTCTGGACATGATTAGCCTCTAGCTGGGTGTCTGGATTCAAAATTAGCCCATCTTTATACCAAAAATTCTTTTCAAGGTAAATAACAATCTATAAAATGAAGGGAACAATCACTCAAAATCTTATGGAAAGACAGTAATGCCAATAAAATTGGGCATGGTCATGGATCCCATCGACCGCATCAACATTAAAAAAGATACCAGCTTCGCCATGTTGCTTGAAGCCCAGACTAGAGGCTGGGAATTGCATTATATGGAACTTGGTAGTCTTTATCTAAGGAACGGCAAGGCGTACGCCAAAACCCGAACGTTGACGGTGCAACGTGATGAAAAGCAATGGTTTAACTTTGTTGCCGAACAAGATATTGCACTTGACATGCTTGATGTCATCCTCATGCGTAAAGATCCGCCGTTCGACCAGGAGTATTTGTATGCGACTTACATGTTGGAACTGGCGGAACATGCAGGCGTGTATGTGGTCAATAAGCCGCAATCCTTGCGTGATGCCAATGAAAAGCTGTTTACGGCGTGGTTTCCGCAGTGCTGCACTGAAACTTTGGTCACCAGAAATGCAAGCAGGATTAAAGATTTTCTGCACGAACTGGGTGAAATTATTGTCAAGCCGTTGGACGGCATGGGTGGGGCATCTATCTTTCATCTGCGCGTAGGCGACCCTAATCTAAGCGTGATTTTGGAAACGATGACTCAGCACAACAGTCGTCAAGTAATGGCGCAAAAATATCTACCTGAGATAAAAGACGGCGATAAACGCATCTTGATGATTAACGGCGAATCTGTACCTTATTGCCTTGCACGTATCCCCGCCAGCGGCGAAAGCCGGGGTAATCTGGCGGCTGGCGGAACGGGTCAGGGCAGGGCGCTAACCGATAAAGATCGCTGGATTGCCAATCAAGTTGGCCCTACGCTAAGGGAGAAAGGCTTGGTATTCGTGGGCTTGGATGTCATCGGATCAACCCTGACCGAAATCAATGTTACCAGCCCGACCTGCGTGCAGGAGTTAGACAAACAGTTTGGCCTAAATATTAGTGGGCAGTTAATGGATCATGTTATGGCTCATATTAAAGTAAGATGGTGAACCAGGTGGTTTTCCAGTCAAGCAGTTCTCCGACTAATAGTGATCCATTATTAGTGGCATTGCTTATTGCTGCTATCGTGCATATTATCATTGTGCTTGGTGTTCATTTTAGTGAGCCAAATCCGCCAATTCAGAACAGTCGATCCATTGATGTAACCCTCGTTAGTACGCCAGCCAAAAAAGCGCCCAAAAAAGCCAAGTTTTTAGCCCAGGACAACCAAATTGGAGCTGGCGAAAAAGCCCACAAGCCACAGCCACCTGCACAAAGAACTACCAGTCTGGGTAATAGTCAAAGAAAACAGGCGGAGAAAAGCGAGCAAGAACTCGCAGAACCAAAAGCTAAGCAGAAACTAATTACACAGGAAAAAGCAATTAAGAAGGTCGTTACTGAAAAACACCCAGAGACAACGCATGATAAGGAAAAGCGTCCACATCTGACTGCGGAAAGCTTACAACAGCAGATTACACAATTGGGTACTGAAATCAGGCTCAAGCAACAAAGCTCAGATCAAGCTAAAATAAGGTTTGCTAATTCCATAAGTGCCCATAAGTATGTCGCTGCACAATATGTGAAAGACTGGGAGCGAAAAGTCGAACGGACAGGAAATTCGAATTATCCTGCGATAGCCCAAAAGAAAAATTTTTCGGGGGCATTAACCATGGATGTTGGTATAAAAGCCGATGGTAGTATATACAGCATGCATATTTCTCAGTCCTCAGGTTACCCTGCGCTTGATGAGGCGGCAAAGCGAATAGTACGAATGAGCGCCCCTTTTTCGGCGCTGCCTAGCGACCTGCTTAAGGAAGTCAATGTCTTGGTTATCACTCGAAAATGGAAATTTTCTGACGAATCGGGAATGACTACGCCATAATAGTGTCTACTTACCGTCAGCAAATAGGATTGCCAAAATGAGTGGAAACTACCTCAATAATCAATTCATCATCGCCATGCCTGGCTTGATAGAGCCCATCTTCCACCATACGGTTACTTTTCTCTGTCAACACACCAAGGAAGGTGCGTTAGGCATCGTGATTAACCGACCTGCTGAGATGAAACTGGGCGAAATATTTAAACAAATGGATATAACTGTCAGCTCTTTGGCAGCAGCAGAAACGCCGGTATTTTCAGGTGGCCCAGTGCAACAGGATAGAGGCTTTGTAGTCCATAGTGCTTGTGGGGACTGGGATATGACGCTGCCGATTTCAGAAGACATTTCCCTGACCACTTCCCGTGATGTGATAGAGGCGATTGCGGCTGGAGAAGGCCCGAAACAGTATTTGATCGCCCTGGGTTATGCCGGCTGGAGCGAAGGGCAACTGGAAAAAGAAATGCTAAGTAATTCCTGGCTAAATACGCCCTGCGCCAAACAAATATTGTTTGAAACCCCGGTAAGCCAACGCTGGAATGCCGCCGCCAGCCAAATAGGCATTGATATTAATCAGTTGACCACCCCAGCAGGTCATTGTTGACATTGTGGTGGTAAACCCCGTGAAGCAAGACCCATTACAGAGCAAAACGCAAGATGAAACCTATCTAGGTTTTGACTTTGGCAGTAAAAAAATAGGGGTGGCGGTCGGTCATCTAGTGACAGGCATTGCCAGCCCTCTGTTAACCTTGAGTTCCCCCAACCAAAATCCAGATTGGACGGGCATAAGCAAACTTATTAACGAATGGCGACCTATCGGCTTGGTTGTTGGCATTTCTAAACAAATGGACGGCTCAGATAACCTTATCACCCCACGTATGTTAAAATTTTGCCGACAATTGGACGGCAGATACCATTTGCCGGTTTTTCAGCAAGACGAAACCTTATCCACCTTTGAAGCTAAGCAAATGTTATTTGACGAGGTAAACGTAAGCGCAACAAAGCTCTGGGCAGTCCAGGATCAACTGGCCGCGCAGCTTATTTTGCAAACTTGGCTGAATGATAACGCGCCACAATGATTGTTAACAGACTTCAAATCCCCAGTTTGCTAGACACGCTGGAAAAACAAATAAAACAGACCATTGTCAGTAGACGGTTAACTGATCCCTTGATGATAGGCATACGTACTGGCGGCGTATGGGTGGCCGAAAAAATGCACCAGCGCTTAGCTATCAAGCAGCCATTAGGATTACTGGACATCTCCTTCTACCGCGATGATTTTTTGCAAATTGGGGTCAATCCGAATGTAAAGCCCAGTCAATTGCCCTCTCAAATTGAAGGCCGAAACATTATTCTTGTCGATGATGTTTTCTACACGGGCAGGACTATACGAGCCGCATTGAATGAAATTTTCGATTATGGTCGTCCAAAACAAGTGGTATTGGCGGTGTTGATAGAACGTGACGGTAAGCAAATCCCTATAAGCCCAGATTGTGTCGGCATCAGTATTAACTTGGATGCAGGACAGCGCATTAAACTGACAGGGCCTGATCCGTTAGGTATTGAAATACAATCTGTTGATGTGGCAGCATAGTGATGCCCGATAACCTGCAATTAAATTCAGAAGGCAAACTCAAACACTTTCTGACCATTGAAGGGCTGGATAAGCAGGTATTGATAGAAATATTGGATTTGGCGGAATCTTTTGTTGGTATGAACGACGGGCGAATTAAAAAAATCCCGTTACTGCGCGGCAAAAGCATCGTCAACCTGTTTTTTGAAAACAGCACCCGCACCCGCACCACCTTTGAGCTTGCAGCCAAACGGCTTTCAGCCGACGTATTAAGCATGAGTATCGCCACATCATCAACATCCAAAGGCGAAAGCTTGTTAGATACTATTCGAAACCTGGAAGCGATGTCTGTCGATATGTTTGTTGTCCGGCACGGCATCAGCGGCGCAGCCCACTTTATCGCCCAACATGCCGCGGCCCATATCAGCGTAATCAATGCCGGAGATGGTCAACATGCCCATCCTACACAGGCAATGTTGGATATGTTCACTATTCGCCAGATAAAGCCAGAATTTTCACGGCTGAGAGTTGCTATCGTAGGTGACATTCTACATTCCAGAGTTGCACGTTCGAATATCCAAGCATTAAATACCTTAGGTGTAGCCGAAGTCCGCGTCATTGCTCCCAAAACCTTATTGCCAGCACAGGTTGAAACATTAGGTGTCACGGTTTCGCACAACTTAGCTGAAGGCTTGCAAGGCATTGATGTGATTATCATGCTGCGGTTACAAAAAGAGCGCATGAGTTCTGCGCTTTTACCCAGTGAAACCGAATATTTCAAATGTTTTGGGTTGACAGAAGAAAGGCTGAAAATTGCCAAGCCCGATGCGATTGTCATGCACCCAGGGCCAATTAACCGAGGTGTGGAAATTGACTCAATCGTAGCTGATGGCCCGCAGTCTGTCATCCTCAAACAAGTAAGCAATGGCATCGCTATCCGCATGGCGATAATGGCGATGGCGATGCAAAAGCAGGGTGCTATGTGATGGAGCGCATACTCATCAAAGACGGTAGGATTATCGATCCAGCTAACAAAATAGACCGGATCGGCTCAGTTTATATTGCCGATGGCAAAATAGCATCGGTAACAAATGAACCCGCTGGGTTTAAAGCGGACAGAGTGATTGATGCCAAAAACCAAATCGTCTGTCCAGGCTTTATCGACCTAAGTACTCGGTTACGTGAGCCCGGGCAAAGCCGCAAAGCCACTTTCGCCAGTGAAACCCTAGCCGCAGCCGCAGGCGGCATTACCACGCTCTGCTTACAGCCAGACACCATCCCTGTTATTGATGCCCGTGCGGTTGCCGAGCTGATAAAAGATCAGGCAGAAAAATGTGGCTATCAACAAATTTTGCCTATTGCGGCGCTCACTCAAAAATTGGAAGGCACAGAGCTAAGCGCTATGCTCGCGCTAAAACAGGCTGGGTGTGTGGCAGTCAGCAATGCCAATCAACCCGTGAAAAACCTCCTGGTGTTAAGGCGGGCAATGGAATATGCCGCCAGCCATGATTTATTGCTAATGTATCGGGCTAACGATTTTTGGTTGGCGAATAATGGTTGCGTCCATGAAGGGGTGCTTTCAACTCGTTATGGCCTGCCCAGCATTCCCGATGCTGCAGAAACCATCGCTTTGGCACAATGTCTGGAATTAGCTGAGTTGACGGGTTGCCGCGTACATTTCGGCCAACTCAGCAGCAGACGCTCAGTCATTAAACTCCATCAAGCCAAAAAATATGGCTTGGCGGTTAGCTCCGATGTCGCTATTCATCAACTACATTTGACTGAAAATAATATCATCCCCTTTGATAGCGCCTATCATGTCCTACCACCATTTCGTACCCATGCTGATAAAGAAGCCTTATGCGAAGGCTTAGTTAATGGCACTATCGACAGTATTTGCTCAGACCATCAACCACATGATCTCGATGCCAAGCTCGGCGCTTTTCCAGAAACCGAACCCGGAATTTCGTCACTGGAAACTTTGCTGCCATTGATGCTTAAGTTAGTATCACAACGCGCTATAACTATCGAACAAGGCATAGCCGCGCTAACCCAGAATCCCGCTAAGATACTGCAACTTGATGGTGGGGCGTTAACGCTGGGTTTTGCCGCCGATATTTGTATTTTCGATGCTGAACAAGATTGGCAAGTTAATTCAGAAAACTGGAAAAGCCAGGGAGTAAATACGCCGTTCTGGGGGCATATTTTTAAAGGCCGAGTAATTCACACTCTGCAAGCGGGTAAGGTTATTTTTAGTCGGTCTGTCCTTACAAGATAGCAGTTAAAGACAAGGCACATAAATTTCTTTTTTCCTTCTGGGTCAGGATATTCACCCAATAAAGCTTAAGCACAAGGGCGTTGAAGGATAAAGAAAGTCAAACACCAAAAAAGTTGCTTGCAGCGCTATATAATTTAGCCGCATTCGGTAGCTGTCGTTTTTTCATTATTTATCCCCTACCCGCAGAAAAAGCACTCCAAATTTACGGCATTATGTAGTAACTGCACAAAGATATAAAAATCAATTATTTACAGGGAATTACTTGCGTCACTTATACTTGGGGTTGTATCAACCCATGAACTAGTATCAACTTACGCTATTGCCTCATTATGCGCTTGCACGTTTAACCTTCGGAAGGCAATTTAAATATCAACACGGCTTGTCGTTGCAATTCATTGTGGTAGCGGGCAAAAGCCTTATGGTGTATTTCGTTGTAATTTTCAGGGCTAAGATGTTTTTTTGCCGCTTGTTTAAAGCACTCCGCCAAGGTGACGGGCATCATTTTTTCCAGTTGTTTTCTTCTTGCCGAAAGCTCATTGTCAATGCAGCGTATGGTGACCCCTTTAGCCTTGTAGGCATAAGCTGCCTTTTGGTGCCAATCTTCGTCATAAGTCTGTTTGTAATGGTCTAATAAAGCAGGACACATCTTAAGGCAGATTTATAATGTCATCAGAGGTGAAAAATGAGCACAAAAAGCCATCAAAAGCGACCGGATTTTACGCTTGAATTTAAACAAGCTGCAGCCAAGCTGGTCAATGAAAAAGGCTGCACCCACCAGCAAGCAGCCGATAGCCTTGGCATATCCTTAAGCGCAATTGGGCGCTGGGTCAGGGCGGAACGGGGTGCGGCAACCGTCTTGACAACCCCAAAATCCGTTACGGACTTTAGTGGCCAAGCTGAATTGGTGCGGCTACGTAAGGACAATGACCGCTTACGGATGGGGCGCGAAATATTAAAAAAGGCCGCAGGCATCGAAGCCAAGGAAGCCGAATGCAATATGGGTTCGTTCGGGAGCAACAGAAGGCCCGCCCCGTTACCGCGCTGTGTGGCGCCATGCAGGTGAGCGCCAGCGCCTTTTATGCTTGGGCTAAAACACCCGTAAGCACAGCCAGACAAGACCAACAAACACGACCAGAAGCCAGGACGCTTGAGCTGTTTGAAAAGAACAAGGGAACCTATGGTCCGCGTCGTTTATCGGCTGCCTTCAAAAAAGAAGGCATCCCTGGACGCTATAAGGCCGGGCGTTTGATGGCCAAGCCGGGCTTGCAAGTACGCCACCCCAAACGCTTCAAGGTGACCGCCGGCGGCAACCATAATGATGCGATTCCGCCCAATCTATTGAGTAGGGAATTTGAGGTTGCCGCACCCAACAAGGCCTGGACGACTGATATAACCTGTGTTTGGACATTGGAAGGTTGGCTTTATGTCGCGGTGGCCATGGATTTGTTTTCACGGCAAGTGGTGGGCTGGTCGATTGCTGGCCACATGCGGACTTCGATGTGTGTCAGCGCCTTGCGAATGGCGTTTTGGCGGCGCAAACCTGACCCTGGGCCGCTGCACCATTCTGATCGGGGCGGCCAGTATGCAAGCCACGAATATCGGGGGCACTTGGGCCTCATCATGAAGATGCAACAAAGCATGGGCAGGAAGGGCAACTGTTGGGACAATACACCGACGGAGCGGTTCTTCAGGGGTCTGGAACACGAGTAACTGAACTATGAAAGAGTTAGGGCTAAAGAGGCTGCAAAGCTGATTGTCATTGACTACCTGGCGTTTTACAATGGTCGGCGTTCGCATTCAAAGTTAAGCTATCAATCCCCGCTGGAATTTGAGCGGGAATTCTATATGAAAGCCGCCTAGGAAAGTATCCGGTTTTAGTTGACCATTACATACTGTTGCGTTCCAGTATGGCTTCTACAATTTCATGGCTACTCATTCCCTTCCCAGTTTCGCGCATCACATCCAAGGTTGTACGCTCGGCTATCGCTGGACAGGGAATATGGGTTACGGCTGTTTGGTGCGCTTAGACTTGATGGTACGCAAGTCATATTCTGGGGTACACGCTTAATGGTGTAATCCAAGTGAGCAACTACGCTTTGCAAGCGCACCAACTCAGCCTTATAGGATTCAATACACCCAGCCAATTCGGAACGCTTGGCGACAAGGCCGGAAACTACGTGATTCGGACATGGGACACCGGCTTTTTGAAGTTGATAAAAACAGGTGTATTCTAGGGTACTCCCCCGCTATGGGGTTTGTGCGGTTGCTAGGTAATACCGCAAATTTACGTTTTAACGCTTGGTATTTTTAAACGCCAAGAAAATTAAAGCAATGGATCACCTTAAAAAATGACCCCAACAATATTATTCAAATGCCTTGCCGATGAAACCCGCTTGCGTTGTATGGTTTTGCTGCATAAAGAAGGCAAATTATGCGTGTGCGAACTGACTCATGCGCTGGATATGCTGCAACCCAAGATTTCCCGCCATCTTGCCCAGTTACGGCAATGTAACCTGTTGCTAGATAGCCGCGAAGGGCAGTGGGTGTACTACCAAATCAATCCTGCATTACCGGCTTGGGTGATTGATATTTTGGATATGCTCACGAAAGAGTTGGACGGTGAGCGTAAGCAACGGCAGGACTGTGCTAGATTGCAATCGATGGAAGACCGCCCTGAGATGAAAGGGTGCTGCAACTAGTCTTTTCGGTTATAATATTCGCTTATACGAATATATAAATATAGCTGAGGATATCATGTTAAACATCTTGATTTTATGCACAGGGAATTCCTGCCGCAGTATATTAGGCGAGGCGCTAATTAACCATCTGGCAGGTGATCGCTTTCATGCTTTTTCAGCAGGCAGCCATCCAACCGGAAAGGTCAATGCTAATGCGCTTGCGACTTTAGTACGTAACGGTATTTCTACAGACGGCTTTACCAGTCAATCCTGGGATGAGTTCGACGGCAAGGGGATTGATATTGCGATTACCGTTTGTGACCAAGCGGCAGGAGAAGTGTGTCCGGCTTACCTAAACACCATAATTAGAGCACATTGGGGGCTGCCTGATCCCGCCCATGCCATCGGCACTGATGAAGAAATCGCCCAAGCATTTCAAGCCACTTACGATGCACTATCCATCAGGATACACAAAATGCTGGCATTGCCGATAGAAGACATGAACAGTGCCGACATAACTAAGGCACTGAATGAGATTGGTAAGTCGTGAGCGGCAATCCTTCCGCCATGAGTTTTTTTGAGCGGTACTTAACAATTTGGGTGCTGCTCTGTATTCTCGTCGGCATCGTTTTGGGGCATTTTTTACCAGATTTTTTTCAAACGATTGGAAGAATGGAGTATGCAAAGGTCAATCTGCCCGTTGGTTTTCTCATTTGGGTAATGATTGTCCCAATGTTGGTGAAGGTCGATTTCACTGCTTTGCATGAGGTGCGCCAGCATGTGCGCGGGATAGGTGTGACGCTATTCGTGAACTGGCTGGTAAAACCGTTCTCGATGGCATTTCTTGGCTGGCTGTTCATTCGCAACCTGTTCGCGCCGATGCTGCCTGTAGACCAGCTCGACAGCTACATTGCTGGGTTAATCTTGCTGGCGGCTGCGCCTTGTACGGCAATGGTGTTTGTGTGGAGCAGGCTCACCAACGGTGATCCGCTGTTCACGCTTTCGCAGGTGGCATTGAACGATGCCATCATGGTTTTGGTCTTCGCGCCTTTGGTCGCATTTTTACTGGGTATTTCGGCCATTACCGTGCCGTGGGCAACGCTCATTACGTCGGTAGTGCTTTACATTGTGATTCCAGTGCTGCTTGCCCAACTCTGGCGCAAATTACTTTTAGTTAAGGGGCAAACAGTTTTCGACGAAGTAATGGTGAAGATTGCCCCGTGGTCTATAACCGCTTTACTGGCAACCCTGGTGCTGCTTTTTGCTTTTCAGGGCGAAGCCATCTTGAAACAACCGTTGGTTATCGTACTTCTGGCCGTGCCAATCCTTATACAAGTTTTTTTCAACTCTGCCTTAGCTTATTGGTTGAACCGTGCCGTCGGTGAAAAACACACTATCGCCTGCCCATCAGCTTTGATAGGAGCGTCTAACTTCTTTGAGTTAGCAGTTGCTGCTGCAATCAGCCTGTTCGGATTTAACTCAGGGGCGGCACTTGCCACCGTGGTTGGTGTCCTGATTGAAGTGCCGGCGATGTTGATGGTTGTAAGGGTTGTAAATACTTCGAAAGGCTGGTATGAGAGATCGAGAGTCTCAGCTTAAGGGAATCTTTACCCCCCTCTCCCTCTGGTGGAGGGCTAGGGTGTGGGTTATAAATGATTGATTTTAAAACCCTCATCCCAACCTTCTCCCGAAGGGAGAAGGAGCTTTTTGAATTTTTAGAGATTCCCTTAAGAAATCGGAGAGTGTTTACATAAAGATACATTTTGGCTATAGTAACTTCCTTAATCCAAAGGAGGCGCGGCTATGGCAATCTGTAAACATTGTGGTGTTGAAGAA
>NZ_JBEBKJ010000069.1:0-20515 GCF_040079455.1 Methyloglobulus sp.
TACTTCTGAAGAATTGGGGCAGCGCCATCCAGCTGTAATGTGATCAGGTCTCTATCTTAAACTAGACAGATATTTGTCTGGACAATGGGGTCCACTTTAATTGAACTATCAGCAAAGAAAGCTATAAAAATTATGATGATTTTTTTCATTTTGTATCACCTTGTGATGTAAGTTGTTTTAGTAGCTCAACCTAAGTTACGTCTAACGTAGAGCTAAGGGGCGCGCCTGTCACGAAAGGTTGGCGTAGCCACCGAAGCCGAAAAAACAACAGACCTTCAAAACCGCCGCGAAAAGGCGCGTCCCGCTTGAGCGCAATGTTAGAGGTTTCTACGCATAATGTGCACATGCTTGAATAACCTTATGACTCGAATTGAAGAAAAAAACTTCGGCAGCCATGCCTCGAACACCTTTGTAATAGAGTGTGATGCTGTCCGAACCTACCAAAACAGACACAAGTTCAAAATATAAGTTCGGAGCCAAAGCTAATGCCTTTTCCCAATATGCGCGTATAGCTGGCTTTCCTTTAAGGGTTCCAGAAGGTTCGCCTACGACCACAGCAATACGCGGAGAGGACATCACAAAATTGTCAGAATAGTGGGACAAGATAAGCTCCAAATCATGACTATTCCAAGCATGAACCCATTCCTTAGCGAAACTTTCCGCAAACTCCAATGTGAGCATATGAGACCCCTAACGTAAAAGTAAGGGGCGCGCCGGTTGGCGGACTAAAGCGAAACCGACGAACCTAAATAAACCATTAACCCTAAAAAGCGCCTGCGTCCGGCGCGTCCCTTTGACTGCTATGTTAGGCTGGAAAACTAAATAATTAAACAACTTAGGGTTCACTGTCCGTTGACTAGTATACCTAACGACCTTAGACGACGCATATTTGTGGAGGCTATTGAGCATAAAAGTAACTCGAAAGTAACCATGTCGAGAAGTATACGACGACGTTCAACGCGACGGGCATAAGCCATACAACCCAATAAGACTCATCCCGCGGGATATGATACCAAGTAATAAAGCAAGCAAAGAGCAAACCGACCACGACGGTTTGCCCTACAGCAAGACCTACACCTAGACTTATAAAGTCACGCCATGCCATCAAGAGCCCGAGTAGGTAGAGGCCGATATATGCGGGGATTTCAGTCCAAAGACTGTCAAGTATGGAGCCGAATTCAGCGTACCTAGGTCGAGGATCATGAAATCCGAACTGATGAATGAAAAGATACCCAAGGCCGACTTGACAAACTGCAAAAACGCTGGCGCTTAGAATTGAAAGTGCGACAATTTTACACAGGATAAGTAGCATAGACCTGATTTTGACCTCGATGCCTAACGCAAAGCTAACCAGCCCGCCGGATGGCGCGGGAGAACGTGGAGGAAATGACGAGTGAACGGTAACTTAAAAAAGCGCATACGGTCGGCGGGTCTGGTTGAGCGTCTTGTTAGGGTTTTTATGATTCAGCATTATTCCGATTGCGCTTTGTATGATCTGCCTGCCAGATTCCCGATGCCTTGCAATTGTGCCGTTAAAGACGGCATAAGACACGGGAAATTGTGGAGTCGTGCGGGTTATATCCTTGCCTTGCGGATGCAAAGTTTTTACCTGTTGTGGTTACACCGGATATTTTGGAAACGTGAAAATCACGAAACCCTTGGCTGCTTCCTCCTGACAGTTGCCAAGCACTCAGCGTTAAATCGTTACTTGAGTCGTAACCGAGCAGGTGCGGCTCGACGACACGAATAGCGTTCTTGTAATGGAACGAGATTATGTTTTGATTTTTTATATGTTCGCATAGGCTATACATTATGAAATTACCTAAAATACCAGAGCCGCCAAAGTTAAAAACAATTATTTGCCCAACATTTTCCGAACTTCCAAAAGTTCATCATGTAGAACTTGAACAAGTGCAGTTAGCCTCTGCATTTCTTTTTTATTTTCGGCTAAATATGAAGAAAGCTCTTTGTTGTACGAAGAAATGCTTTTTTGATATACCTCAATCTTTTCAAAATTTTCTTTCGATAACATGGCAATGTTTTTTAAGGCTTCCTGTGTACTCGCTATTGAAGTCGCATGGTTTTGGAGTATTTCGTTTATTTCCATGTGCAAACCCTAACGTAAAGCTAAGGGGCGCGCCTGTCACGGAAGACTGGCGAAGCCACCGAAGTCAAAAAAATAACAAACCTTCAAAACCGCCACGAAAAGGCGCGTCCCGCTTGAGCGCAATGTTAGGCGGAAATTGGGGACTCGACGCTATTGATTTCCCACGGCACAAAAAACTGATCTGTTAGCACACCGAAACCAGGCGACCAAAAAGTCTGCTGAAACGCGAAGCGTATCTCGCCATTCTCTGCAAGTGCCGTGAAGATCTCTTTCGCCCGCGCCGCGCCGTCTATGGTCAGAGTGACAAAGAAGCCTTGTGGTTTCCCGTAGTCGCAGGGAAGTTGGTCGACTCCCGTAAGTTCAATATCACCTAGCTGCAAGGTCGCATGTACGATGTGTCCGTACAATTCGGGGTCGACTTGAGACGCCATTGGCGATTCGCCATAAGTCAGCATCGTAGTGATATGTCCACCGAAAATCCGTTGGTAATGCTCGAATGCTGTTCTGCATTGTCCGTTGAAACAAAGATGTGGACTGATATGCAAGATGTTCTCTGCCTCGCCTAACGTAAAGCTAAGGGGCGCGCCCGTCACAGAAGATTGGCGAAGCCGCCGAAGCCGGAAAAAAAACAAACCTTCAAAACCGCCACGAAAAGGCGCGTCCCGCTTGAGCGTAATGTTAGGCTGCTGAAGTTAAACTACAATTACAAGGGAACTAACCTCGGATTTCGTTGAAAATAACCTTGATTATAAAAAGTATCACTATGCTTAATCAGGCGAATTATATTTCCAGTGATATGATTGCTTTGTAATAGTACATTTTCAAGAATTATCTTTGATAACTCATCGGGTTCGATGTAATTAATTATGTCGCCTTGCTGCTTTTGGGACAACACTTTTTCTGTTTTCATGGTAGGTAAAGCAATTGCTGTAGACGCAATATTATAGGCGGCATATTCATTTGAATAGCACTTTAGGAATGACTCAACAGCAGCTTTTGCGCTCGTAAAAGGCGATAAGTCCGGATAATTATATCCGACTGAATTACAACTAAATCCAATAAGCCTACCCCCTCCCTTTTTTATCATGACTGGGGTAATTGCGTGGGCAACACCACACAAGGTCAAGTAATGACTGTCCATCATGCGTTGTATTTCAGAAAAAGAAGTTTTAATGAGCGGCTTATGAACCCAAAAATCACCCGCAAAATGAATAACTGAAAACTGTCCTTGGAAAAAGTTTTCAGCCGCTTCCGCAAGGTTTTTTAAATCTGTCTCGTTTGTTAGATCAATATTTCCAAGATGTAGCGTCTTTGCACTACCATTGTATTCAAATTCTTTAGGGCTTCGAGAAGTGCTGAGAATATTAAAATTTTCATCGCAAAGCGCAAGCTTATAGAGGTTTGCACCCAAATCTGATGTTGCACTGGTAATGAGGATGTTTTTCATAGGGCAGTTATGGTCTTTTAAACATGACAGTGCCACTATAAACAGGCGACATTCCTTGGGCACAGTGGTGAAATTCACCAGTCATTTGAATCGGGCGGTCTTTTTCTCCTCGGTTCGTCACTTTCATTTCTTCGTAACCTTTGGCCTTTTCTGGAAACTTGCTTGAATCTGAATAATTTACCCAATAGGCATATCGCAGTGTATCGCCGCCTTCAAGTTCTAACGCAAGCGACCCCCAATTTACATACGATTCCGAAGTAGAAGGTGATATTTTAATGGAAAGGCAGTCTTGGGTAATTTTCACTTTATGATGTGAAGAAAATGGTACGGGACCAACGCCAATATGGGCTACTTTGTAGACTGTTTCGCCTTCCCATTCACCAGAAAAATCCAATTCAGGATGCTCTATTTTCCATAAATACTTACGTATTAGAATCTCACCACCAACCATAGCGGCAAGGACTACGAAGCGGGATGTTAAAAATGATGCCGTAGTTACAGTTATATGGTCTTTTCCAAAAGTGGCGATAAGAAATGGGACAAGAATGTTATCTATCAAAAGAACAGTTAACGCTAGCGTGACTGCCAAGCCGATAATCCTAGCTTTGTAATACTTTAATAGATCACACATAGCTTCCTCATGCCTAACGTGATATATACGACATCGAATGTCTTATAAAAACTGTATTTTGTCGTATAATCATTGTAAATTAAGCCTAATATGCTTATTTATTATGGTCGGAGTATAGGTCAACACGACAGATTATGCAAACAATTACGACACTAGCGCAGCCAAAAAAATTACTCGATCAAGTCCGCGACAAGATCCGTTTTAAGCACTATAGCTTAAGCACCGAAAATACCTATATTTCGTGGGCTAAACAATTCATTTTGTTCCACGGCAAGCGGCATCCTGCCGATTTGGGCGCTGCCGAAGTTGAGGCATTTTTAACGTATCTTGCGACGCAACGCCATGTATCCAGTTCAACACAGAACCAGGCACTTTCGGCAATCCTGTTTTTGTATCGCGATGTGATGGAGATTACTTTACCGTGGCTGGATAACTTTGAGCGTTCTAAAAAACCTCGACGCTTGCCGGTGGTGTTGACGGTTTTGGAAACTCAAAAGCTGTTGCGGGAGGCGGAAGCAGCCCCGGCACCGATTGGTTTAATCATTAGGTTGTTATATGGGACTGGGATGCGTTTGATGGAGGCGGTGCGGCTGCGGGTTAAGGATGTGGAATTGACTAGAAAAGAGATCATTGTTCGGGATGGCAAAGGGGGCAAAGATCGGGTGACTATGTTGCCGGATAGCTTACGCGACGCGATGCGTTCGCAATTGGCTTTGCGCCGCGAATGGCATGAACGGGATTTGGTGCTGAATAAGGTGGATGTCTGGTTGCCGGATGCGTTGGCTGTCAAGTATCCGAATGCAGCCAAAGAATGGGGTTGGCAATATGTGTTTGCGGCTAAAAATTATTCTATCGACCCGCGTAATAAAAGTGAGCGTCGTCACCATGTTGAAGAAAAACAGGTACAGCGTTATGTAAAAAAAGCGGCACTGACGACAGGCATCGCCAAGCCGACTACGCCACATACGCTACGTCATTCTTTTGCGACGCATTTGCTCGAAAGCGGCTACGACATTCGTACTGTTCAGGAACTGTTGGGGCATAGCGATGTGGCTACAACGATGATTTACACCCATGTGCTGAACAAAGGCGGCAAGGGCGTGATCAGTCCTTTAGATCGAATTTAAGGCCGACAATGCTTGGTGTCATTAAAGATTTCTGCTTGAAAATGTATAGGTTTGCCCAAGAACCAGTCTCAATATTGTGTTGTTGGTTAACCGTGCTGGTCATGGCAGTTGTCAGGGTTCGCAGTGGGTCTAAATTGACTGCCAACACACCAAATTTTGTTCATTTTCAACGGCTGCTTCCATCATGCCTCGCTCTTGTTGGTAGTTAAAGCTTCATAAGGCTGAATCAATAGTTGATGTCAAATCGCACAGGATACTACGTGAATCTTTTTCCATGGTTTTCATGACGCTTTGTTTTTCCCCGATTGGCTTGTGTCAACTCATTTGGCAAATAAAGCTTAAGGGGCTGGTTAGCTGTGATGAGAAACAGTAGGTAGTTGGTATGAGAATATACAATGAGATACTACGGCTTACCTGCTTAATAATGTGCATTAGCCAAACGATGGGTAGCCCCTCCTCCTTCGGTAGAAGGTTGGGATGAGGGGATCTAAAAAGCAAAAAGCCTTATTGAACCCCTCACCCTAGCCCTCTCCCCATGGGAGAGGGAATCAGTTCTTTTAGCTGAAGCATCTTGCAAATCAGGACGGCTTATGATGGCCAACGTGGAGCAGTTGATTTTAAGTTACGCTTGGCCAAATAATCACTGCCGTGCGTAAGCGGTTTTTGCCGAAGCAGGACATGCGGTCGAAGTCTTCCCGCGCTATCGGGATGAATTGGCAATCGAGTTCGCTTTGGCGGCGTTCGTCGGGGTCGGAATCGTGCATATAGAGGCAATCATCGTCAAAACCGCTCATTACCACCCAGTGCGGGGCTTTTTTGCGATCCATCAAAAAAGTGCTGATCAATATTAATGGGATAGCGCCCGCTTTAAAAGCGCTTATCAAGTCAACTTGAGTGATATTGGCGGTGTGTATGCGGATGTTTAGTTCATTCGCTTGCTGTTTAAAGCTGGTATCAACCAGTTCAACAATCTGTTTTTTGTCCTCATTGCGTACGCCGTCAATAAACAAAATGCCCGTTTGGTTGATCCATACTTCCACGTCGAAGTTGCGGCGTTTTGCCGCCAGCGCCAAGCCTACTGGATGGCAGCCACCATGTCCTGAAGTCATGAAAATAGTCGTGGCTTCACGCCAGATATTGATTTCTTCTTCTTGTGAGGGTTGATAGGCTCGGTTTAGTCCGTGCATCGCCATCATTAATGCGGCAGGGCCACAGGTGAAGTGGGTGGTTTGCTTTAACCAGTGTACGGAGCGATGTTGTAAGGTGTCGCTGTAATGGCGGATGCGTTTTTGGTAGCGTAGCGCGTCTTTATGGTCTTGGTAATAATCGCGGTAGATGCCGAATTTTTGGTAGCCTAGTGATTCGTAAAGGTTGATTGCAGGCGTGTTATCGACGCTGACTTCAAGCCGTAAGTATAATCTGCCGTCATCATGTGCAGCTTGTTCGCCTGCTTGGATAAGTTGCTTGGCAATGCCGATGCCACGATGCTGATTAGCAACAGCGAGCGAATAGATGCGTGCCAGCCGTGTTCCGGGATGGTAAATAATAAGAATGTAAGCTGCCAATGAACTGCCGATTTCAGCGACTAGCAACGCTCGATGTTCTGCCGTTATCCAATGCCGGAAACTGCGTCGGCTTAATTTATCGGTGTCAAAGCTGGCATTTTCTAATTCAACCAGATCATCAAGGTCGTCCAGTTGGGCGGGACGAATTGGGATGTTTTCCTTAGCCATTAAATAAATCCCGCCAGGCGTAGGTATCTGCCCCTTCTTCCTTGAGGGACGACCGCCAGGGATGGCGGAAGTGCGGTAGCAGGTATGGAATTTGCGACGCTAAGGTCGGGATGAGGGGTATATGAATAATCGATTTTTAATCTCCTCACCCCAACCCTCTCCAGCAGGAGAGGGGGGCGGTTTATTTTGCAGTTTGTTGTTTTTATTATGTAGAATTGTAAGTGGTTAGGTATTCTCATTAAGCGGATAACCCTCGAAAGGCTTGAGCAATGACCTGTCTGGCACGGAACAAAACCAATGCTTTCCAGGCTTCATCATCGGGGCAAAAATGCTGGCGCATGTGTTGGCTGTGTTCCAATCGTTCAGTCAGATTATCCGGTTGCGCCCAAAACTGATGATCTTTTAACAAGACTTCAAATAGCTGGTCGGTAGGGTAAGTACCAAATTCCAGCGTGACATGGCAACTGCGCCCGTTCATGATCGTATGCCAGGCATAATCCATTAAGCCGATTTTAGGGACGGAACTGGATGTGCCTAAAGCGGGTAATGTAACAGAGTCGCCGTACCAGTCATGTGAAATTTTTGCGCCTGGACTGGTAGGATGATGGTCACAAATAATCTCCCCATAACCGTAAGGCCCAAGGCCACTGTGCAGGTCAATGACTGCCAGATCGCGTTCATGCAATTTATATTGCCGTATAAGGTCTTCGGTCACCTGCCTGCCATGTGCCGATTTCGTGCCACCATAAAAAGGCCCTGTTGGATCAGTGTACTGTCCTCCGCTGATTGCCATTTCCAATGCGCTACGTCCATGTTGCCGTTCGTATTCGGCAAAAGTCGCTTTTCTTTGCTCCTGGTTGGCTGAAAACAGGGCGTTACTTAGAGACTCATAACCTGAGTTTTTAGGTAAGGCTTGGGTAAAATCCACCGCATTACGATTCAGGTCTACACCGTCTTCATCGCATCGGCGTAGCCAGGCATAGCCCCAAGGGGTCAAGGCATGGACGATCAACATTGCGGTACCAGAAGGGATAACAAGCTGTCCGCTGGCAATCAAGTCGATGTGGTCAAGTTCAACCGCGCTGCCGACAAAGCCCTCAACGCCGTGGGTTCCAGCCAGCAAAACTAAAACTTTGTTGGCATTTTCATTACCTAACCATAAGGTATCGGTTACTAATGATGCTCCATCCGGTGTCTTGCCTGGGCAGGGATAAGCCTTATGCTGAATTTGGGCAAATGCAGGCATTTTTATCCGATGCAAAAATCGTTCCCTTGCGACAACGTAACTGTCTGGGAAAATATCGGTATTTATAGGTGTATAGAGTAAGTAAGATGGCATTCAGGTTTAAGTTGTTTTAGCAGTCATTGGTTGCCTATGTTTAAATAGAGGAACTTCTGAACATGTTGATTCCGTTTATGGTTCGACAAGCTCACCAGGAACGAAATCCACACCTTACCGTTCGTCCTGAGCTTGTCGAAGGACTTGTTCAGAGATTCCTAAACTATGCAGAAACTCTTTGTAATAAAATAAGTGTGACTACAAAGTAAATAGGCAAGGAATCTTTACACACCGTTCACAGTCCATTCAGGACAATGTGAATATCCTACCTTAATCAAACCAAGCAAAAAAGCAAATCAAGGCGCGATTAACGTCATGTTTACATCTAAGAACGACACAGTTGTAAAAAACAAAATATAACATTCACTAACTTCGCCACAATTCCCCATTAAAGAGGACAATAAAACCCATGGCGCGAACCCTTTTGGTTATCGATTCAGTTTCGGACTGGAGTCCTTACTACCCAAGCGAGCAAGTCATCACATTTGAGGCTTACCTTGCCACGGAAAAGGAAGATTCCGAGCATCGAGTCCGTATTATCAATCTTTGCAGCAGTTATTCCTATTTATCCGATGGTTACTATTGTTCTTTACTCGCCGAAGCCCGTGGACATCACGTTATCCCTTCGGTTAAGGCATTGAATGACATAGAAAAGAAATCGCTCTATCAACTGCAACTGGAAGATTTATCCCAGACTTTGGAGCGGGTTTTTAAGGGCCAAAACAAAAACGATCAAATTAAGGTGTTGAGTTTTTTTGGTACAACCCAAGACCCCGCGTTTCAGGATCTTGCAAGGGTGCTGTTTGAACGCTTTTCCTGCCCGATTATAGAAGTCACTCTGGGTTATGTGCAACAGTGGGAAATTATCGATTTAAAAGCCGTATCGCACCGCGACCTGGATGATGCTAACGAAACCTTGTTTGCAATGGCGCTGGATAAATTCAGCAAAAAAGTGTGGCGTAAAGGCCGCGCCCGTAAGACTGCCCGATACGACCTTGCCATCTTGGTTAATCCTTCAGAAGCCTTACCGCCCAGCAATCGGGGCGCGTTAAAGAAATTCATTAGCATAGGCAGGGAAATGGGTGTCGAAATTGAATTGATTACCCAGCAACATTATGGAAGGTTGCCGGAATTTGATGCGTTGTTTATCCGTGAAACGACCGCCATTGACAACCATACTTACCGTTTCGCCAAAAAGGCGGAAGCCGAGGGGCTGGTCGTCATAGATGATCCGACTTCTATCCTTCGTTGCACCAATAAGGTCTACCTGGCGGATTTATTCCGCACCCATAAAGTGCCATCGCCTAAAACCTGGATACTGCACAAAGGCAATAGCGAACATCTCGATCAACTGGAAAGTAAGGCGGGATTTCCTGTGGTCGTCAAAATCCCTGATGGTTCATTCTCCAAAGGTATTGTCAAAGTGAATAATCGGCAGGAGCTTGATGTAAAAGTTGCCGAATTATTCCAAAAATCTGCTTTGCTGTTGGCTCAAGAATTCCTGTATACGGATTTCGATTGGCGTATCGGTGTCTTCAATAACAAGGCCTTATATGCCTGCCGGTATTACATGGTAAAAAATCACTGGCAAATTTACCGCCACGGTGAAAAACGCACAGACAGCGGACATTTTGAAACCATGCCGACGTTTGAAGCCCCTAAACTTGTACTGGATGCGGCGTTGAAAGCCAGCCAAGCCATAGGTAATGGGCTTTATGGCGTAGATGTTAAGGAAAAAGACGGCAAGGGTTATGTGATAGAAGTCAATGACAACCCGAATATCGACCGAGGTATTGAAGATAAATATTTAGGCGACGAGTTATATCGTCAGATTATGGCGGAATTTTTGCGGCGGATGGAGAATAGTAGTAAGGGGGTATAAGGGGGGGTTAGAGAACCAATCCTTACTCGAAAGCCACGAGGGCGATTAAATAAAAATGAAATAGTACGGTGATCTTTATATCACAAACACTGATCTTGCTGCATTAGCGGATACTCGGCGAAGAGAGCAACCTCTAAAACTGGGGTAGATAATGAAAACACAACCACAACTTGTTCGTAATAAATATTCAGTTTAAAGGACAAGTATTAGAACGAGCTGATCGGGATGGCATTCTCAAGGTGTCGCTTAGTGGAGTGTCCCCGTGAATTCATTGAAAGACCAAAACCCTTCTGTTGCCTTCTCGAAGATAGGCGAAATGCGGCAAACAATATTTTTCAAAGGTTGGCTTATATCCACGTTGTAAGCAAAATAAAGTAAAATGTACCTTTGATTGCATCAGTTGCTCAAACATACGTAACTTGCAAATATACAACAGGAATAAAATGAAACATTACAAAATCGCGGTATTGGCAGGTGACGGCATTGGGCCGGAAATTACTCAGGAAGCCATCAAGGTCCTAAAAGTTATTGAAGAGCGTAATTTTGTCAAATTCGAGTTGATGCCGGCAGCATTTGGTGCTTGTGCTTATTTCGAGTTTGGCGATGCGTTTCCGCAAAGCACCATTGACATTTGCGATAAGGCCGATGCCATTCTTAAAGGACCGATTGGCTTAAGCCATGAGGAATCGAAAAATATCCCCATCGATAAGCAGCCAGAGCGCGGTGCCTTGCTGCCCCTGCGTCGACGGTATAACACTTACGCCAATTTTCGTCCGGTTTACTTACCCAAGGCGTTGGGGCATTTTTCACCTTTAAAAGCTGAGATTATCGGCGAAGGCATTGACCTTATGATCGTCCGCGAATTGGTGGGTGGCCTGTATTTTGGCAGCAAAGAATCCGGCATCAACGAACAGGGCTTACGTTATGTCAAGGAAACCCTGGAATATGACGAACTGCAAATCCGCCGCATTATGCACCAAGCGTTCAAATTAGCCATGAAGCGCCGTAAATTGCTGCACAACATCCACAAAAGCAACGTGCTGAAATCCAGCGTGTTGTGGAATGAGGTGATGGAAGAAGTTGCCGTGGAATATCCTCAGGTGAAAGTCGTTAATTATCTGGTCGATGCGGCGGCGACAGCATTGTGCTTAAATCCGACCCAGTTTGATGTCATGGTCATGGAAAATATGTTTGGTGACATATTAAGCGACCAAGGCGGCGGTATCTTAGGCTCGTTGGGTTTGATGCCATCTGCCTGCCTCGGCGATGATAAGGCGTATTACGAACCATCGCACGGCTCAGCACCGGACATTGCCGGGAAAAATATTGCTAATCCGTATTCCATGATTGGTTCGGTCGCCATGATGCTGGAGAATAGTTTTAACATGGACAGAGAGGCAAAAAATATCTGGGCGGCCATGCAGGGAGTGTTTGCCGAAGGCTTTTCAACTGCCGATCTTTCCAAGCCGGGCAGCGGGGTCACGATGATAAGTACACAACAGTTTGGCGACAAGGTGGTCGAGAAGTTACGGGCAATGCCTCATGCCGACCTCGGCGATTAGGCCTTAAATTCCAAAATAGCCCACATAATACCGCATTTACAGTTGCTTATCTGAAATCAATTGCTATAATGGGGAGTCTTGAAATGTGTAAATTTCAGGCGCGTAGCTCAGTTGGTTAGAGCACCACCTTGACATGGTGGGGGTCGTTGGTTCGAGTCCAATCGCGCCTACCAGATTTTATAAGGCACTGCTTAGTCAGTGCTTTTTTATTTTAGCGTAAGATTGAAGTAGAATTTAGTATCCCAGAATGCCCGTAGTCACTCTCCCAGACGGTTCCAAGCGCGAATTTGATCAAGCACTTACAGTTCTGGATGTTGCGCGTTCGATTGGGTCTGGATTGGCTAAGGCGACCTTGGCGGGAAAACTTGGCGATAAAGTGGTCGATGCCAGCACCTTGATCGACCGCGATGTTTCATTGAAAATCATTACGGCAAAAGATGAAGAAGGCGTTGATATTATCCGCCATTCAGCCGCGCATCTTTTGGCCTATGCCGTCAAGGAGCTGTTTCCTGATGCCCAGGTAACGATAGGCCCGGTCATAGAGAACGGTTTTTTCTACGATTTCTCCTATGAAAGGCCGTTCACGCCAGAAGATCTCGAAGCCATTGAACGTAAAATGGTCGAGCTTGCCCAGAAAGACGAGCCGGTGACCCGCGAGGTTTGGCAGCGTGACAAAGCTGTGGCGTTTTTCCATTCTATCGGTGAAAAATATAAGGCGGAGATCATCGCTTCAATCCCTGCTGGCGATGATATTGGTTTGTATCGTGAAGGTAAGTTCGTCGATTTATGCCGAGGCCCACACGTACCCAGCACGGGTAAATTGCAAGCCTTTAAATTGATGAAAATTGCCGGAGCTTATTGGCGCGGCGATTCCAACAATGAAATGCTGCAACGCATTTACGGCACGGCCTGGGGCGACAAAAAAGAATTACAGGCTTATCTGAACCGATTAGAAGAAGCAGAAAAGCGCGATCACCGTAAAGTAGGGAAAGCCTTGGACTTGTTCCATACCCAGGAAGAAGCGCCAGGTATGGTGTTTTGGCACGAGAAAGGTTGGGCGATTTACCAGCAGGTCGAGCAATACATCCGCGACAAATTACGGCTTAAAGGCTACGGCGAGGTCAGGACACCGCAAATCGTTGATAAGTCGTTGTGGGAAAAATCCGGTCATTGGGAAAAATTCAGTGCTGGCATGTTCACGACCCATTCGGAAAATCGGGATTACGCGATCAAGCCGATGAATTGCCCGTGCCATGTGCAAATTTATAATCAAGGACTGAAAAGTTACCGCGATTTGCCGATCAGGTTGGCTGAATTTGGCTCTTGTCATCGCAACGAGCCATCTGGTACGTTGCACGGATTGATGCGGGTGCGGAATTTTGTCCAGGATGACGCGCACATTTTCTGCACAGAAGCGCAGATACAGAATGAGGTTTCGGACTTCATCGACCTGTTGTTTGAAGTCTACAAAGATTTTGGTTTTGATGATGTTATCATCAAGCTATCCACCCGCCCTGAAAATCGGGTCGGTGATGATGCAAGTTGGGATAAGGCGGAAAGCGCACTCGAATTGGCGTTGAATAACAAAGGCTTGGACTGGACATTGCAGCCAGGGGAGGGCGCTTTTTATGGCCCTAAGATTGAGTTTTCCTTGAAGGACTGCATCGGGCGGGTCTGGCAATGTGGCACTATTCAGGTCGATTTCTCTATGCCTGGACGATTGGGCGCGACTTATATTAGCGAGGACAGCTCAAGACAAGTGCCTGTGATGCTGCATAGGGCTATACTAGGCTCCTTGGAACGCTTTATCGGCATTTTGATTGAACAATACGCCGGTACGTTCCCCGTTTGGTTGTCACCCATACAAATGGTGGTGCTAAATATTGCAGATCGACATGCAGAATATGCCACGAATGTGTTACGAGAGCTGGAAAAACAAGGCTTTAGAGCAAAAATAGACTTGAGAAATGAGAAGATCGGGTTTAAAATCCGCGAGCATTCCATGCAGCGAACACCTTATCTCATCATTATTGGCGATAAAGAGCTTGAAGATCAGGCGATTACGGTACGTTCGCAGAAAGGTGAAGATTTAGGTAGTCTGGCAATCGATGACTTTGCTCAACGGGTAAAACAAGCGATTGCAGACAAAACATAATGTTGTACTCGGAGGATTGAAATATCGCTGCTAAAAAAGATGAAACGCGCCTGAATGATGAAATCACCGCTAGAAAGGTGAGAGTCACGGGTGCTGAGGGTGAGGCATTAGGTATTATGTCGATAGATCAAGCAAGGCAAATCGCGTATGCAGCCGACCTTGACTTGGTAGAAATATCGCCAAACGCCGATCCTCCAGTCTGTAAAGTGATGAATTACGGCAAGTACCAGTTTACGCTAAACAAAAAACTGCAAGAGGCCAAAAAGAAGCAAAAACAGATCCAGGTTAAAGAAATCAAATTTCGACCAGGCACCGATGAAGGCGATTATCAGATCAAATTAAAAAGCCTGACCAAATTCCTTAATGAAGGCGATAAAACTAAGATAACTTTACGTTATCGCGGTCGGGAAATGGCGCATCGTGAAATTGGCATGGACGTGTTGAAGCGCATTGAAAAAGATTTGGAAGAATTAGCCATAGTCGAGCAGTTTCCTAAGATGGAAGGTCGGCAGATGGTGATGGTCATGGCACCCAAAAAGAAGAAATAATGGGAGCTTTGCCTACCTTATTAGCTTCTTGAATGAAGCTTACGGCAACCAAGGATCTGTTGCCACAAACAGCAAGCAGTTTTGCTGTCGTTAATTCTCCAGGGCCAAGCATTTTGCCTTGTTGGGTTATTCTCAGGGATTTTATTTAATTTATTGGAGTGAAAACAAATGCCAAAAATAAAGACCAATCGGGGTGCTGCCAAGCGTTTCGCGCGGACAGGTAACGGCGGTTTCAAATGTGGGCAATCACATAAGCGCCATATCCTGACCAAGAAAACTACCAAAAGAAAACGTCAGTTACGCAAACCAGCTTCCGTCCATGCATCTGATGTACGCATGGTTGCCCGCATGATGCCTTATAGTTAACTTGGAGTAGACAATGGCTAGAGTTAAAAGAGGCGTCACCGCAAGAGCAAGACACAAGAAAGTTTTAAAACAAGCTAAAGGTTACTATGGTGCCCGCAGCCGCGTTTATCGCGTCGCAAAACAAGCTGTCATCAAGGCAGGTCAGTATGCGTACCGCGACCGCAAACAGAAAAAACGGCAATTCCGCAGGTTATGGATAGTCCGGATTAATGCCGCATCACGCATCTATGGCATTTCCTATAGCCGATTAATTAATGGCTTAACCAAAGCGAATGTGGCGATAGACCGTAAGGTGTTGGCCGACATTGCCGTACGTGACATTGATGCCTTTGGTGAAATCGCAAAAATTGCAAAAGCCAATCAAAGTCCGCTTTCATAGCGATACGGCAAAAGGCAGTAAGTTTTCAGCATTAGACACCTGTCCATCCCTTATTTGGTGTGGATAGGTAACTGGTTTTATTAAAGCCCCTTTCTTATCCCAATAATCGAGTTCAATCGTGTCAGCTAACTTAGATGAAATTCTCGCGCAAGCGACGAAATCCATAGCGGAAGCTCAGGATTTGAATCAACTCGATCAGGTTCGTGTTCATTATTTGGGCAAGAAAGGACTGTTTACCCTACAGATGAAAGAGTTGGGTGCACTTGATCCTGATCAGCGTCGCGCTGTCGGACAGGTCATCAACCAAGCCAAAGACCAGTTTCAAGAACAATTAAACGCCAGAAAGCAGTCTCTCGATAATGTCGAATTAGAGCGCAGGCTGGCAAGCGAACAAATAGATGTGACTTTACCTGGTAGAGGTCAATCAGCCGGAGGATTGCACCCAGTCACGACCACATTAAGACGTATTTCAAAGATATTTGCCAGTGTCGGTTTTACCGTCGTCGAAGGCCCTGAAATCGAAGACGATTACCATAATTTCGGCGCATTGAATATCCCCGAGCATCATCCCGCCAGGGCGATGCACGACACCTTTTATTTTGATGCCCATACGGTATTACGGACGCACACCTCACCCGTGCAGATTCGCGTGATGGAATCCGAACAGCCACCATTGAAGGTTATTGCGCCAGGTCGTGTGTACCGATGCGATTCCGACATCACCCATACTCCCATGTTCCATCAAGTCGAAGGTTTCCTCGTGGATACCGAGGTCAGTTTTGCTGACCTGAAAGGCGTGGTGTACCAATTTTTACGTGCGTTTTTTGAACAAGATATTCAAGTGCGGTTTCGGCCTTCTTATTTTCCTTTCACCGAGCCATCCGCAGAAGTCGATATCGAATGCGTTATGTGTAACGGGGAAGGTTGCCGCGTTTGCAGCCAAACAGGTTGGCTGGAAGTAATGGGCTGCGGCATGATCCATCCCGAAGTGTTTAAGGCGGTCAATATCGACAGCGAAACTTATAGTGGCTTTGCTTTCGGTATGGGTGTTGAAAGACTGGCAATGTTACGTTATGGAATTAACGATTTGCGGTTGTTTTTCGAGAACGACCTTAAGTTTTTACAGCAATTCCATTAAGCCACAATCCAAGGAAAATCGGACTCATGCAAATTAGTGAAGCTTGGTTAAGGGAATACGTCAATCCACCTATCTCTACACAGGAATTGGTTGTGCAATTAACCATGGCAGGATTGGAAGTGGATTCAGTGAAACCTGCTGGTGCGGTATTCAGTGGTGTGGTGATCGGTGAAGTCTTATCCACCCAACAACACCCTGATGCGGACAAGCTAAAGGTTTGCTTGGTTAACGTAGGCCAATCAGAGCCATTACAAATTGTTTGCGGTGCCAGCAATGTCAGCCAGGGCTTAAAAGTTCCTGCCGCTTTGGTCGGCGCGGTATTGCCGGGCGACTTCAATATCAAGCTATCCAAGCTGCGTGGTGTGGAATCTTCAGGAATGCTTTGTTCGGAAAAGGAATTAGGTATAGCAGTCGATGCAACTGGCTTAATGGAGTTATTGCCTGATGCGCCAGTAGGTGCCGATATTCGGGAATATCTAAACCTTAACGATACCATCATCGAAATCGACTTGACCCCCAATCGCGCCGACTGCCTAAGCGTTGAAGGTATAGCGAGGGAAGTCGCTTTGCTCAATAGCATAGATTGGACGGCAACCCAGGTAAAGAAAGCCGCAATCCATCATCAAGATACCTTGCCTATCTCAGTCGAAGAAAAGTCCGCTTGTCCCCGTTATCTGGGGCGATTAATTAAAGGGGTGAACCCGAAAGCGGAAACCCCTGCATGGATGAAGGAACATCTGCGTCGCTCTGGCATCAGAAGCTTGAGCGCGGTCGTCGATGTCACCAATTATGTATTGATGGAGCTAGGCCAACCCTTACATGCTTTTGATGCGGATAAGATTGTTGGCGGCATTACTGTTCGCATGGCAAAAAATGGCGAGACATTGGCTTTATTAAACGGCCAAACGATCACATTAGATAGCGAAGCATTGGTTATCGCCGATAATCAGCAAGTCTTGGCATTTGCTGGCGTAATGGGCGGCAGTGACAGCGCAGTTACTGATAATACCCAAAATATATTCCTCGAATGCGCTTTTTTTTCGCCTCGTGCTATCGCTGGTAAAGCTAGGCGCTTTGGTTTGCATACCGATTCATCACACCGCTTTGAACGTGGCGTAGACGCAACCTTGCAACACCGCGCAATCGAACGGGCAACCCAGTTGATTATTGAAATTGCTGGCGGCAGCGTTGGCCCGATTAATGAAGTCAAACATGAGCCGTCTTTGCCGCACCGTCCGGCGATAATATTAAGACGCCAACGCATAGCAAAAATGCTTGGTATTTCCTTGCCGGATCAACAGGTGTTCGACATCTTTGTGCGCCTAGGCATGTGTATCGAACAACACCCTGAAGGCTGGCGTATCGCCCCGCCTGGTTTTCGCTTTGATATGGCTATCGAAGCCGATCTCATCGAAGAGCTGGCAAGAGTCCACGGCTACAACAACATTCCCAACAATAGCCTGTTGATGCGGGCTGAGCTGGGCAAAGCCACTGAAACCGTTCTGGACATCGACAGGGTTAAAGACCTCTTGGTTGACCGGGGTTATCAGGAAGCGATCACCTATAGTTTTGTTGACGAAGCGATTCAACAAGCAATTGCACCTGATGATGTGTTGATTAAGATAACAAATCCTATCTCATCGGATCTGTCGGTTATGCGTAGCACCTTATGGTGCGGATTGCTAAAGGCTGCATTACATAACCTCAATCGACAACAAACCCGAATACGTTTTTTTGAAACCGGATTGCGGTTTTTAAATGTTGATGGTCACACAGAACAACAAAAGATGTTGTCAGGGTTGATATTAGGTAGCTTCTATTCTAAACAATGGGGAGAAAAGCTTCGTAAAGTCGATTTTTTTGATCTTAAAGCGGATGTGCAAGCTCTGTTTTCGTTAGCGGATTGCAATGTACATTATGTAGCTGCCGAGCATTCCGCGTTACATCCAGGACAATCTGCCCAGATTTTATCTGAAGCGGGTGAAAAAATAGGCATACTGGGCATGTTGCACCCTAATCTTGAAAAGCATTTAGGTTTTGAAACCCAAGTATTTTTGTTTGAACTCGACCAAGACTTACTGCTCGATAAAAATATTAAAAAATTCAAGCCCTTATCAAAATATCCATCGGTTAGCAGGGATCATGCCTTAATCGTAAAAGAAAACATCTCCGCCGACGACATTATTGCGTGTATTAACAGCAGCAATGAAGCTAACGTACAAGGGGTTTCAATTTTCGATTTGTACCGTGGACAAGAGATAGGAGAAGGCTACAAAAGCATCGCCGTCAGCATCACGTTACAAAATTTTTCACAAACACTTACAGATGTTGAAATAGATGCTATATTTAACAATATATTACAAACATTAGCCAAAACAATTGGTGCAAAACTGAGGGATTGATTTCATGGCATTAACAAAAGCTGATTTTGCTGAAAGGCTTTATGAAGAGCTGGGTCTAAATAAACGTGAAGCCAAAGAAATGGTGGAATTATTTTTTGAAGAGATTAAAGGTTCTTTGGCGCAAGGGGAACAAGTTAAACTTTCTGGCTTTGGAAAATTTGAATTGCGTGACAAAAATAGCCGCCCTGGACGAAACCCAAAAACAGGGGAAGAAATACCTATTACCGCCCGTCGTGTGGTAACATTTCGGTCAGGTCAAAAACTAAAAGCCCGAGTAGAAACGTATGCTGGAACCAAGCAATAATAACGAACTGCCCGTCATACCCGCCAAACGCTATTTCACCATCGGTGAAGTCAGCGAGTTGTGTGGGGTAAAGCCGCACGTACTGCGTTACTGGGAGCAAGAATTTACCGAACTCAGTCCGGTAAAGCGACGCGGTAATCGCCGCTATTACCAGCGGCATGATGTGTTGATGATAAGACAAATACGTGCCTTATTGTATGAGCAAGGCTATACCATTGGTGGTGCGAGAGCGCATTTGACTAGCGACAATGCCAAGGAAGATTCAACGCGTACTAAACAATTGATTCACCAAATGATTGGTGAGCTAGAAGAAATATTGGAACTATTAAAATAAAATTCTTTTCTTTTCTGGGAGGGGCAATGTCATACATAAGCCACCTAGAGTTCCCATAAGATTGCGTCAGCAATCCCATTCAACACAAGTGATTTTGATTTAAAACAATCGGGGCGTAGCGCAGCTTGGTAGCGCACTTGCATGGGGTGCAAGGGGTCGGAGGTTCAAATCCTCTCGTCCCGACCAATTAAATCAGGTATTGCTAATTTAATATAGATAATTCCCCATTCCATATGACTCCGCGATTTCGTAAAGCTGTGCATTTTCACGCCGCAAACAGCGCTTCGTGAAAACACACAGCACTATCGCTTCTGGGGACTAAAAATCTTTACTCCGCTAACGCTACGTTTCCAAGATTTTGAGCGAGAGATAAGGGCATCAGCCGTATAACTGACCACCAAAAGCCGAACTTATTCAAACAAACGGGCTTAATCGCCGTAAACATCGGCAGACCGACCATTCAAATGCCTACAGCCTTCTGTCCGTCTTAACCCGCTGGGCTTATTCCGCAGTTTCCTCCCTTGGGGTTTGTCAAACACCTGCCCACCGTATTTGTTCACGTCCAGGAAAGCCTACCGCTGTGGCAGGTGTTTGACAAACCTTAACAACTCCAGCCCTTCGAGGCGACCGAAGGTTGGCTTTAAGTTAGGGATTAACAGACCTTCATTTCAAGGACTCTCTGTTTACCTGCGCTAAAGTAACTCCTATTTCAAACCTGATCGCATCATTCATGACGTTGCCTAACAATTCTAGAAACTATGCAATTTTGACTTGGCTTTCATGGCAAAATTGTCGTCGAGTATCAATGATAGGCAAATCAATGTACATGGCAAGAAGTGGTGGACATAGCTACTTTATCTAAATGATTAACAAAAACGGCACAGTTTGGAGAAAATAAATCTAACAAATTGATTTAATGAGACCTTTGCACGGAGAATAGAAACGCCAGCATCTCGGCCTGGACCGCCACGCCGCGCTTGATGTTGTAGGCCATCGCCGCCAGCATGAACCGGGCTTGGGTTGCAGCCCCGAGTAACGCGCCTTGGCTAGGCGACAGTGTT